>CAMBAQ010000032.1 GCA_945863785.1 Chthoniobacter flavus | reverse complement strand
CTCTCAAATTGAAATCCCTTCACGCCATTTCCTATTGGGATGCCGCCATCGTGAGCGCTGCCTCTGCGGCCAAATGCCCGATTCTTTTCTCTGAGGACCTCAGCCACGGCCAAGACTACGGTGGAGTCAAAGTCATCAATCCCTTTCTCAAATCAACGTGATGAACGAACATCCCGAAAAGCTCAACTCGCTCGACCTTGCTGTCGGGCACCAAGGACTTTGAAAAACTCCGCAATGCAGAAGCCAACAAAGTCTGCAGCGGTCGTCTCCACTTCGAGGCCTTGGATGTGGATTTCAGCGTGGTAAAGAGTGCCGGCGAGATGGGAGAGCTGCAATGCTTGCCTTCTTTTGCTTGCCTATGAGGTGGCGTACGCCGATATATCAATGCGTCAAAGACGCCCCGAACCGGGGATTTTTAAAGAAAATTTTCACCATGAGCGATACGGCAACACCTGTAGCAATGATCAATGTGCAGATTGATGGGGAGTGGAAGCAATTCCCCAAGGGCACACGCGTCATTGAAGCCTGCATGCAAAGCGGAAAATTCATCCCGCACTACTGCTACCATCCGAAACTCAGCACACCCGGGAATTGCCGCATGTGTTTGGTCGAAACTGGTCGTCCAAAAATGACACCCGATCGCCAGCCTGTTCTTGATGCGAATGGAAAGCCCGAGATCGCTTGGGGACCGAAACCCGAGATCTGCTGCGCGGTCGAAGTGGCCGAAGGCATGGGTGTCCGCACCACCTCGCCGCTCGTCGAGGAATGTCGCAAGGGCGTGATGGAATTTTTGCTCATCAACCACCCGCTCGATTGCCCGATCTGCGATCAGGCTGGCGAATGCCGATTGCAGGAATTTTCGGTGGAATTCGGCAAGGGCGAGTCCCGCTTCATCGAAGAGAAAGTTAAAAAGCCCAAGCATGTGGACATCGGCGAACGCATCGTGCTCGATGATGAGCGTTGCATCATGTGCTCACGCTGCATCCGCTTCATGCAAGAAGTCGCGCATGATGACGTGCTCGGCTTCCTGAACCGCGGCAGTCACACCACGCTCTCTGTCTATCCCGGAAAGCGCTTGGATAGTAATTACTCGCTCAACACGGTGGATATCTGCCCCGTGGGCGCGCTCACCAGCAAAGATTTCCGCTTCAAAATGCGTGTTTGGTTTTTGAAAGAAACCAAGAGCATCGACGTCACCTGCGGCACAGGTTCAAATATCGTCATCTGGAGCCGCGAAAACATTGTTCACCGCATCACTCCGCGCGAAAATGACTTCGTGAATTCCTGCTGGATGCCCGACAGCCACAGAATGAATTTCCACCACCTTCACAGTGACGCCCGCCTCCAAGCGCCCGTCGTGAAAGGTGAGGAAGCTCCTGCCACCTGGCCCCGTGCGATCGCCGCCGCCGCCGAGCAGTTGCGCGGACGCAATCCCTCGGAGATGGCGATTATCGCCTCGGCCCGCCTCTCGAATGAGGAACTCTTCTTGGTTCGCCGCTTGGCCGCCGCGCTCAAAATCGAAAACATCGATGTGCTCCCGCGCCCGCAAACGGGGGATGGGTTCCTTGTTTCCAATGACGGAAACCCGAATACCACCGGCGCAAAAATGCTGGGGCTCACCACCGGCAAGTTGCCGGAAATCGTCCAAGGTGTGGAATCTGGCAAAATCTCTGGCCTCATTGTGCTGGGTGAAGATGCCGTGGATTGCGGTATCTCGGCCGACAGTCTTCGCAAGTTGGAAGCGCTCGTCGTGATGGGCATCTCAGCGAATCGCACAACCGAGCACGCGACGGCACTCCTGCCATCGAGCGCGTGGGCCGAAAAACGCGGAACGATGATCAATCTCAAAGGTCGCCTGCAGCGCTTCAATCAAGCCATCCAGCCTCCCGGACAAGCCCGTGAGGATTGGGAGATCCTGCGCGACTTGATCCAAGCGATCTCGGGTTCGAACGGAATCTACGCGGTTGAAGAGGTCTTCAAGCAATTGGCGGCAGAGGTGCCGGCATTGCAGGGCCTCACGATCAGCCGCATCGGCGATCTGGGTGTGCAACTTTCGCTCACGGCCTGATCCGCATGCGCCGCATTGTCCTTTTGGCGGCAGTGTCCGCGATGGCGGTGATAGTCGCGGGATGTGGTGGCGGTGAGGTTGCTTCGGCGCCGGTGCGCCCGCGCCTCACTCGCATCGAGTCTCTTGGCAACCAGTGCTTCCGCATCACCTCGTCGCTAGGCACCTCGATTCTCACGAATCCCTATGCGCCGAAGACCGGTGGTCGCACGCTGCCATCGCCCCTCAAGGCCGATATCCTTCTGGTGACGGCGGAGCGTCCCGATGCCAACAATATCAACGCGCTCGAAAATCAACCCGCCTTGTTGCGTTCGAGCGTGGGTATCGGATGCGCGAATATCACTGGCGTGCCGATTCGTGGCGTGCCGAGTTACCGGAATCCGGATGTCCCCTCCGCAGATGGAATGAACCTCACCTACACTTGGGTGATGGATGGCATTCGCTTCTGCTATGTGGGCAACATGGATCGCCTTTTTGCGCCGGATCAGTTGTCCGAAATCGGCGCTGTGGATGTTTTATTTGTGCCGGCCAAGACGCTGTTGACGGCAACCGAGCGAGATCAGGCGCTGCGTCAGATGCACCCGCGACTCTTGGTTCCGATGGGCAAGGGGGCATGGACGAGCGGCGACGTGAGGATGGTCGCTGACAACGAATTTTCCCTCTCTCGCGAAATGCTCCCAACGCAAACCGGAACGCTCGTTTTCCCAAAGTGAAAAAAAAGATTCTCATCACCGGATCCGGCGGGAGGGAGCATGCCCTCGCTTGGAAGTTGGCGCAGTCACCCGAAGTCGAAAAAATCTTCACCGCACCCGGTAATGCCGGCACCGCGCAGGTGGGAGAAAATGTGCCCATCGCCGCTGATGATGTCGCGGCCTTGTTGGCCTTCGCTCAGGCGCAAAAGATCGACCTCACGGTCGTTGGACCCGATGACGCCTTGGCTGCCGGGGTGGTCGATGCTTTCGAGGATGCTGGTCTCAGGATATTCGGCCCACGGGCGAGCGCTGCCCGACTCGAATCCTCCAAAGCGTTTGCCAAGGATTTCATGATGCGCCATGGGATTCCGACCGCCGCCTACAGCGAGTTCACGGATTTTCAGGCGGCTCGCGAGTTTTGCTCAAAATCTCAATACCCCCTCGTTGTGAAGGCTGACGGACTCGCGCTCGGAAAGGGCGTTGTTATTGCCTCAAACTTTGACGAGGCTGAGCAGGCCTTGCGTCTCTGCATGGAAGAACGTGCTTTTGGTGAGGCCGGTGCTCGCGTGGTGGTGGAGGAATTTCTCGTTGGGGTCGAATGCTCGATCCACGCCTTTGTGGACGGACGCTCGCATTTGCTTTGTCCCGATGCGCGTGACCACAAAAAGGCTTTTGCTGGCGATAACGGTCCGAATACCGGCGGGATGGGAACGATCAGTCCCTGCGGATCCATCGACGCGACGCTTCGCGAGACGATCAAAACCGAGGTGCTGGACCGCTTCATTTCGGGTATCAAGAAAGATGGGATCGCTTATCGGGGAATGTTGTTCCCTGGGCTCATGCTCACCAAAGACGGCCTGAAAGTGCTCGAGTTCAATTGCCGCTGGGGCGATCCCGAGACGCAGGTGCTCGTTCGCCGCCTCAAGTCCGATTTGCTGCCCGTGTTGGAAGCCACGGTGGACGGGAAACTCGATTCAATCACGCCAGACTGGGACGATGATGCCGCCATCTGCCTCATTCTTGCCTCCGGCGGATATCCCGGTTCCTACGAAAAAGGAAAAGCTATCGACGGATTAGACGATGCAGGGGCGATAGACGGGATCCAGGTTTTCCATGCTGGGACAAAATCCGATGGCGAGCGTGTCCTTACCAATGGCGGTCGCGTGCTCGGAGTTTCCGCCAAGGCAGGAAGCCTTGAAGCCGCGCGAGATCTTGCTTATAGGGCTGCAGACAGGATTTCCTTTGATCGGATGCAGCGCAGAAACGATATTGGTGCCAGACCGGCCACTCTATGAAAACTTGGGCCCTCGCGATTTTCTGCTCATTCGGTTTTGCGGCATTCGCTGCCGAAGAAGCGCCCGCGCCTGCAGTCCCTCCACAACTCCATGAAGCCGTGAACGCGCTCGATGCCACGCAGGTCCAAAAGGCCATCGATATCTTGCGGACCAACTTTCTTTCCGCCGATGACTTGGATGATGATGCGCGGCAGCGAGCGCTCCTCGAAGGTCTGGCCATACGCTTGGCTCCTGGAGTCAGCATTGTTCCCGCCGCGTCCGAGCCCAAGCCCAAGGACATTCTGCCCTTCCTCGCCGAAATCATCGACAACCGGGCGGGCTACATTCGTCCTGGCGCTCTCGATGCCGATTCGCTCGGCCAAACCGATGTGGCGTTAAAAAATTTCACCGACAAGCAAATGCCAGCCACCATTCTGGATTTGCGGGCGGTTCCGGCGGGGAGCGAGTTTGATGTCGCTGCCGACTTTGCGCGTCGCTTCACCCCTAAAGGAAAAATCCTCTTCACCATCCAAAAGCCGAATGCGAAGCAGGAGCGCATCCTGACATCCGACATGGATCCTGCATTCAAAGGGATTCTGATTGTGCTAACGGATTCCGATACGCTTGGAGCCGCTGAAGTGCTCGCCGCCACACTCCGACAAAACGCCGGAGCCATGATCATCGGCGCCGAAACGGCCGGAGCTGCGGTCGAATTCTCGGACTTTCCGCTCGGCTCAGATCAGCTCCTACGTGTCGCCGTGTCACGCGTTTCGGTGCCCGAGGCGGGTTCCCTTTTTCCTGATGGGGTGAAGCCCGACATCTCCATTTCGTTGCCTTCAGACGTTCAGGCGCGGCTCTTCGAACTCAGTCGTGAGCATGGAGTAAGTGAATATATCTTCGATAAAGAACGACCCCGCATGAACGAGGCTGCGCTCGTCGCGAATACCAACCCCGAGATTGGCGCCACTGAAGAAAGTGCCGATGAGGAAGCAGTTCCCCCACGGGATACCGTCCTGCAGCGAGCGATGGACATCGTGACGGCCATCACCTTTTACAAGAAGGCTAAGTAAAAATGCCCGCTGGCGGGGCTTTTATTTCTTAGATTTTTTGGAGGGTGCCTCATGGGAGGCAGTAACCGTGAGTGAAATACCCCCACGGGCCGCAAAAGCGCCTTCGACAGTCATGCTGCGGGGTTCGCACACGGCGACCAGATCGTCGAGAATTCGATTCACGATCTGTTCATTGAAAGAGGGCGTGTTGCGAAAGGAGGCGAGGTAATATTTCAGGGATTTGGTCTCCACGCATTTGATCGCGGGAACGTATTCGATGACTAGTTCGGCGTAGTCGGGTTGGCCGGTTACCGGGCAAAGGGACGAGAAGTCGCGTGTATCCACGCGAATCACGTATCCACGAGCGGGATGGGTGTTCGGAAAAGTTTCCAAAATATCACGTGAGGGAGTCTGTGGGAGCGCAGAGGAAGTGCCCAGCAGTTGAAGCGATTTTTTAGGCTGCTCATTACGGTCGGATTTTTTCATGGGCGAAGATTGGCACAAGTTGCGGATATGATCCAGCGGGGAGTCGGCGTCTCGACAAGGGGCAGCGCGTGGGTATGGTGGAGAGGGTCTATTTTCAAACACATGTTTTTTCGCCGACTGGTTCTCAATAGTTTCGCTAAACTCAAGCGTGGCCGTCTGGAGGTTCGACTGCCTGATGGAACGGATTGCGCCTATGGATCTGGCGGGGATGGGCCACGGGCCTCGATACACATCACCAAGGAGGAGTTTTTCAAACGCTGCGTTTTTTATGGTCCTATCGGATTTGCCGAAGGCTACATCGCGGGCGAGTGGGAAACGGACGACCTCACGAAGCTTATCGCTTGGTTTATTTTGAATGCGAGCGATGCCGACGCTCTGCAAACCCAGGCTTCCCGTGGAACTGGTTTGTTTGATTTGTTCAGCGCCTTCAACCGGCTGTTCCACCGCATGAGGCACAACAGTCGCGCGATGAGTCGGAAAAACATCCGCGAGCATTACGATCTGAGTAACGATTTCTTCAAGCTCTGGTTGGATCCGACGATGACGTATTCCAGCGCGTATTTTGAAAATGCGGACGAGAGTTTGGAATCTGCTCAAATCCGTAAATACGACAAACTATGCCGCCGTCTGCATTTGGCTCCCACGGATAGCGTGCTCGAAATTGGCAGCGGTTGGGGAGGTTTCAGTATGCACGCGGCAAAAACCTTCGGCTGCAAAGTCACGACTGTCACCATCTCGAAGGAACAATATGTCGAAGCTTCTCGCCGGATTCATCAAGCTGGACTGCAAGATCGGATCCAGCTTCTTCTCTGCGACTACCGGGACCTGCGCGGGCAATTCGATAAAATCGCATCTATCGAAATGCTCGAGGCTGTCGGGGATCGTTATGTGGATGAATATTTTGAAAAACTGGATTCCCTGCTGAGCCCACAAGGTCTGCTCGGTCTTCAAGCGATCCTCTGTCCGGACCGTCAGTATCCGATCCTTCGCGACGGAGTGGATTTTATTCAGAAGCATATTTTTCCCGGTTCGCTTCTCATGTGTAACGCGCGTATTGCGCAGGCTATGGCAGCTTGCGGAGATTTGAATCTGTTTGAATACGAAGACATGGCCCCGCACTACGCACTCACCCTTCTTCGTTGGAGAGAGAACTTCGAAGCTCAGATGGAGGAGGTTAGGAAACTCGGTTTCGATGAGGTCTTCATTCGCAAGTGGCGCTACTACCTCTGCTATTGCGAGGCAGCCTTCGGAACCCGCCACATCACAGTTGCCCAGATGGTCTATTCTCGCCCCGACAACCTCGCTACACCATCAGCAATCTATTGCCTGCCTAAGTGAATCCTGAATTGTGAATCTTATCCCATTACTCATTTTTGGAACGGCCTTAGCTATGGCGATAATGGTTTGTGTGTGGCTATTCGCGCGACGGATAAACAATGCCGGAATTGTGGATATTTGGTGGTCGTTTGCCTTTGCGCCAGTGTCGCTTTTTTATGGCATTTTTGGGAGCGGTCATGTGGTGCGAAATAGCCTCGTGGCCGCGATGGTTTGCGCATGGAGTTTGCGTTTGGGATTCCATCTCTACAAGCGAGTCATGTCGCATCATCCGGATGAGGACCCCCGTTACGCGGCGCTTCGGCAGCAGTTTCCGAAGCGCACGTGGTTGATGTTTTTTGGGTTTTTTCAATTGCAGGGTTTGCTTGTCGGTTTGCTGAGTTTGCCAGTGGCGCTGGCTTGCTCGAATACGGCAGCGGGCATCGGGGTTTTTGAAATAGCTGGGGTGGTGATTTGGTTGGTGGCGATCGGCGGGGAGTCGATCGCGGATATGCAACTCACTTTATTCAAAGCCCACCCCGCCGCGAAAGGTCGCGTGTGCGATCTTGGGCTCTGGAAATATTCACGCCATCCGAACTATTTTTTTGAGTGGTGCGTGTGGATTGCCTATTTTGTTTTTTCGGTTGGTTCTCCGTGGTGGTGGGTGGGTATAGTGAGTCCGCTGATGATGCTTTTTTTTCTCACCTGCGTGACTGGAATCCCGCCCTCCGAGGCTCACTCTCTGGTTTCGAGGGGTGAGGCGTATCGAAATTATCAAAGGCGGACCAGCGCCTTTCTGCCCTGGTTCCCAAAAAAATCATGATCTCCATCGACGACCTTCTTGCCCGCCAACTGCTGCCTGATGCAGCGATCCGTTTTGGCATCCGTAATCTGCTCGCTAAAAAAATACGCGAAGAGACAAAATCGAGCGCCCAGGAACAGGGGGAAGCGCTGGCATCCTTCATTGCGGATTTGAAACGCAGCCCCATTGCCATTAAGACGGCCGCTGCGAATGAGCAGCACTATGAGGTGCCGACGGATTTCTTCAAACTCGTTCTCGGTCCGCGAATGAAATACAGCTCCGGCTACTGGCCGCGCGAGGATACGACATTTGAGGAATCCGAAGAAGCCATGCTCGCCCTCACTTGCGAGCGAGCGGAATTACGGGATGGACTCGACATCCTTGAGTTAGGCTGTGGATGGGGAAGTCTGACTCTTTGGATGGCAGAAAAATATCCTGCGTCACGGATCACGGGTGTTTCAAATTCCGCTACGCAGAAGGCGCATATCGACGCCGAGGCTGCCCGGCGTGGACTTAGTAATGTTCGTATTCTCACGGTAGACATGAATATTTTTGAAGCGGGTGATGCTGGGTTCGATCGCGTGGTGTCAGTCGAGATGTTTGAGCACATGAAAAATTACCAACTCCTCATGGCCAAGGTTGCTAGATGGCTGAGGCCAGCTGGGAAGCTTTTCGTGCACATTTTCACTCACCGCGAATTCGCCTATCACTTCGAGGGCAGCGATCCGTCGGATTGGATCACGCGTTATTTCTTCGAGGGCGGGACGATGCCATCGGATGATCTGTTGCTCTATTTTCAGGATGACCTTGCGATACGTGGGCACTGGCGTGTTTCCGGAACTCACTACCAGCGGACGTCCGAGGCATGGTTGGCAAAAATGGACGCTAACGAAGCGTCGATAACGCCGATTCTTTCCGAAACCTACGGACGCGAACAAACAGCGAAATGGCGCGCGTATTGGAGGGTGTTTTTCATGTCCTGCGCAGAGCTTTGGGGATTCCGGGACGGCAATGAATGGCTTGTGAGCCATTACTTGTTTGAAAAGCTGTCTCAAAAATAGTCTCCATCTTAGGAACATGAATTCCGACGCCAACCTGACGGGCTCATTGCTGGTGGCTCACCCGTCCCTTCGGGATCCGAATTTCCGTCGTACGATTGTGTTTGTGTCGCAGCACTCGCCAGAGGATGGCGCTATGGGGTTTGTTTTGAATCGGCCGATCGATACGGAGGTGAACGAGTTGGCGGATGTGCCGGTGTATTACGGTGGGCCTGTCGATGTCGGCCAGATGTTGCTCACCAGTCTCCAGTGGCGCGAAAATCCCTCCATGGTTGCCTTCCGTGCTTTTGTCGCTCCTGTGGACGAAGATTCGATGCCGGGATGGACTCAGGGACTGCGTGTCTTTGCCGGTTACTCGGGATGGACGCCGGGTCAACTCGAGGGCGAAGTAGCTGAAAATACCTGGATTGTCATCACGCCGACTCGAGATTTGATTGAAATGAAAAATCCTGGTCGCGCATGGCGGCAGGTCATGCATGCGGCTAGTCCACTTTTACATCTGCTCTCTGAAGAGCCGGATGATCTGGGATTAAACTGACGCTTCGGAGTTCAGTTCGCCGATGCTTTGATTGAGGGCATCTTGAGGCAGTTGTGGTCCGATGAGCAGGATCAATGGGGTTTGGATGCGGGGAGATTTACCAACAGGAAAAAACTGAACATCGTCACCGGCATCGACCTTTTGGAAGACAAAAAACTCCTCGGGTTCGTTTTTAAAAACGACAAGCCCCTTCGCGCGGATGACTTCCTCGGGTAGGCGGCTGATCCAATTGCAGAATCGCTGGCGATCGACCAGCGGCGGGAGTGGAATCTCGCAGGAAGAAAAGTGGTGGTTGGCCTCCTCGTGGTGCTCATGAGCGTGCGCCAGTGGCGCGGCGAATCCGTCGCGCTCGGAATCGATGCAAGCCGCTACGATGGCTAGCTCCATCGCAAAGGCAACCGGATCGGTATAAGTTCCGCGCACTCCATGTTCGATGAGTGAGGACTCGACTGCCTGCACTCGATCTGGGCCAATCGAATCCTTGCGCGAAATATAAAGGTGCGATGCCGTCCTGGCCTGTTCGCGCTCGAGGGCATTGTGCCAAAAACGTTTCTGCCACCTCTTGCCATCGACAATGGAGAGTTGGATCGGAAGGCTGAATTTTTTTAACGCGGGATCCAAAGCGAGGGACTCGATGAGGTGGGCGGAATCAGTCGTTCCATTCGTCTCCACGATCATCACTCGACCCTGAGAATGATCGAACTCATGGAGGAAGCTGAAGAGTTCATCTCGTGAACCGCAACAAACGCAGTCGCCACTCAAGGCTTTCACTTCCTCAGTGAGATCCTGGAATTGAGCGGCATCCACGCGGGCATTCTGGTAGTCGTTGATCAGAAGTGTCGGACGAAGCTCGGCCAGAGCAAGGGCTGGCATGAGGTTTTTAAGAAAAGTGGTTTTTCCTGAGCCGAGAAAACCAACGACAAGAATAAGAGGCGTCATTTTTGAGCTAAGATAAAAGGATCAATCGGCATGTGCTATGCCTTTTCAATTGGTGTGAAATCCTGACTGCTCCAAGCGATGCGGAGGCCCATGCTGGTTCCTTTACTATCGGGATCATTGGCATTCCGAGCCGAGGACATGAGAGCATGGCCGCCGATGTCCCACGAACCGCCGCGCATGGTGTGGTATTTTCGGGACGCGTTATAGTTGTCCATACACCATTCCCAGACATTGCCGCTCAGATCGTAAATTCCGAGCTCATTCGGAGGGAAGGCGTCGACTGGGGAAGTGAAGGCGTGTGGGTCGACGTTCAGAGTTTGGTCGTAGTTGCCGAATCCTTCTGGAGGAGGATATGTCGCGCCCCACGGGTATCCTGGAATCTTTTTGCTGCGCTCGGCGGGGCTGGCTTCCGGTTCGGTTGGGAGGCCCATGGCGGCGCTCCATTCCAAGTCCGTCAGCAAACGGAAAAACTGGTCTTCCGCCATCAATCCTGCGGCGCGTTCCTCAAGCGTGAGCCAAAGGCAAAATTCGATCCCGTCTCGCCATGAAACATTGACCACGGGATGGGTGTTGCCGGTCGGGTTTTGCTGGTCAGGAAAGAGAAGGCCCCGTTCTTCGCAGTAGAGTCTGTAATCGCAAACCCGAAGTGGCCAGATGCAGGCGAGCGTCTTAAATCCAGGGATGGGGACAAATGGGAGACCCGTCCTGCTGATGTGGGGGCACTCGGTGCTAGCGGTCGGCATGGGCGGCGGCAAAATCGATTTGCTGTCCTGCGCTCCCTCGGCAAAAGCAGCCAGCAAACGGCGGCGGTCCCCCATTTTCTGAACGCCCATCTGGACCAAGTTTGAATCGGTCAACTTTCCAAGATCAGCATCAGAAAATCCTGCGCTCACAAAGTTCCCCAGCAGGTGCGCGATTTTCTCAAGCCGGAGAATAGTTTCTAATTGGAGGGTGGAGTTCATGTGTGCCGAATGCGGTGCGTTATTTTCGTAGTGGACATCAAAAACTTGAAATGCCCTAGCAGTGTGTATTCTAGCATGCCTTGTCTCGATGACGTCCACATTTTTCCAATCAAATCGCCCAAATAGTAATCGCCAATCCGGTCCAGTTAGCGAGGGGCTCGCTAAATCGGTTCGTGCGCTTGCCTGCAGGAATGGAGCTGTTTTTTTGGCACTTGTGATGGTTGCGTTGCTTTTCTCGGGTTGCGAGGTCGTGCCACAACAGAAAATCCTCATCAGTGCGGCGGATCAAAAAATGGCCATTTATCGTGATGGGGTGCCGATTCGCACGTTCCGTGTTTCGACCTCGAAGTTTGGATTGGGAGACCGCCCAGGTTCTTACGCGACGCCATTAGGTCTTTTGCGCGTGAAGAAAAAGATCGGTGATAATGTGAAAGAGGGGACGGTTTTCAAGGGGCGGGAGCCAACTCGTGAGGTGTTGTCAGTTGATGCCCCCGGTCGCGATCCGATCGTAACTCGTATTCTTTGGTTGGAAGGGTTGGAGGACGCTAATAAAAATGCCTTCAAGCGCTACATCTACATTCACGGCACACCCGAAGAACGTAATATTGGGAGGCCGGTCAGCTACGGTTGCATTCGCATGCGATCACGCGACATCGTCGAGCTTTTCGACGACACCGAACTCAACACGCGCATTTTTATCACTTCCCGACCCCTGCCAAAAAATACGGCGATGGGTGACAGGCAGGCCCCTCTCAGCCAGTCACGAAAGTCTTCCAATGTGGAGTGATAAGGTGAACTTTGAGGTTTCGCTGGGGAGACGCACGGGCTATGGGTCTAAGTAACACTCCAAAACCATGAGAGATATCTTTATCGGAACGGATAGCGGCGCCACGACTTCCAAAACCTGTGGCGTCTACGATGATGGCACGCCGGTCTCACTGCATCTCGCTCAGAGCAGTACAAATTCGCAACTCGGTACAAAAACTGTCGTGGAGGGATGGATTGCGGGAGTGGAAAAATTCCTTGCGGACAATCAACTTTCTTGGGCTCAGGTGCGAGCGGTCGGTCTCGCCATGCCGGGGCCCTATCAATCTTATGGCGTACTCGATCGCACAGCGAACCTCCCTGTGAGTTTTGCGGGTTGGGATTTCTTTTCGGACTACGCCGCCGCTCTCAAACAAAAGGCCGGACGAGACGTGCCGCTTGTGACTGGTAATGATGGAAACTATGGCGGTGTCGCCGAGGCAGCCCAAGTGCGCGGAACCAAAAAAGCTGGCGTCATCATGCTGGCCCCCGGATCCGGACTTGGTGCCGCCTATATTAATCCGGATGGTCTCCCTCTCGATGGAGATACGCTGGCAGGTATGGAAGCCGGTCACATGCCCGCGCCGCTACAGTTGCTCGGGTTGCCTGAGTTTGTCTGCGGTTGCGGAAGGACATGGGGATGCTTTGAGGCCTACACGAGCATTTCGGGTTTGATCCAATATCTGGAGCATCTATTGCCAAAATATCCTGCGCATGAGTTCCACGGATCACCGCAGTCGATGAAGGAAAAAGCCTTCTCTCTTCGCACGCTCGCGCAGAAAGGGGATCCGCTGGCTTTGGAAATATTCGACTACCAGGCCAAGGCGCTTGGCATTCATGTTGCCAACCTCTCGATGGCATTGGATGCAGAGTTTGTCGTGATCGGCGGAGGGCTCATCGATCCCCATGCCACGACCGAGGAATTCCGCGCACGCTATCTCGGTGGGATTAGGTCCGCGGCTGAGCCGTGGCTTTTCCCAGAGCAGAAAAGAACGATGCAAATCCTCCCAGCTAGTATGGGAGAGCTATCGCAAGGGATCGGCGCAGCGCTCGTTGCGCTCTACAAATATCGGAGCTAATCACGTTCCCCGGACCGCCTACTTTGCAGCAGTCCAAGGCGTATCGGTAGCGTTCGTTTTGAGGGAGTTCATTACAATGTAAATCAGACCCTCGAGCATTTCCGGCGTTGTCCGATAGACATCGGTGTCCGTCTCTGCGGGTTGCCACGTTGATGCGGGAAGTGAGGCTGCGTAAGTGAGGCTGCGGATATCGACGCTCGTGGAAAAATCTCTGCGCTTAACCTCCACGCGGCGCGGAGTGTATCCGGAGGCCACCCAAATTCGGGCCTGAAAATCCTCGGCTTTGGTAGAGCGAGCCAGTTCGGGCATCAGTCCTACTGTCAGGACCCGGCAATCCTCACCATTCAAAGACTGCACTTCGGCAACATCAGGTCGGGAAACGGAAAACAGGGCGGGGAGGAAAATCGCCTGTTGCGGAGTGATCGGTAGGGAGATCGGGGTATTGAGGCGCGCGGTTTTTTTGGGAACCACATTGAAGCTTGAGATCAGGAATTTGACTTTGCTCCCCGGAGTAACCCAGACCTCATTTCCGTTCCGACAGACGGTGAAAGTTTCGCCTAGGACCGGTGCCTGCAACTTGACCTTATCTGGGAACTGGACGTTGGCGAGGAGTGTCGCCCCCTCCATGCTCTCCGGCAGTCGCCCGCTAACATCTGACATCTCGAGGGACAGGGTGGCGGCTCGGTTTGTGCCATTGGATTCGGCCAGAAGCACGCCCCAGAGCGGTTGGAAGATTTTTCCGATCAGTTCGTAGGGGTTTTCGCGTGGGGGCGGGTTTTGTGCCCAGGATGGATGGCCTGTCGCGATCAAAATCACGACCGCAAGGAGTCGACAAATCTGCATGACCTCAATTAAAAACCCAAATCCCGCGTATGGCAAAAGATTCGTTTTGCTTTTCCAGAGCAGGAGGTGTCATCTAAAAGGGCATGATGGAGTTGAAGAATGAACAGAGCTCGGTATCAACCGAGCGTAGTCGCACCAAATGATCGCCGCAGGAATTGTTTACGCTTTCATGGAAAGCACGTTTGAGGGGAAAGCTATCCTCATCGCGCTTTTCCTAGCCTCGATCTTCAGTTGGTCCGTGATGGTGACGAAGTTTCGGTACCTGAGTTTTTGCAAACGTCAGAACGAACGTTTCTACGATATTTTTCACCAAGATCGACAGCCCCTCCGTATCTACGAAAAAAACGCCTATTTCGATGGCTCGAATATCTATGATATTTACGACGCGGGAGCGACCGAGTTGTGCTTCCAAATGCTGGGATCCGTCGAGGTGGATGAGACATTTTCTTCTCGGTTGAAAAC
>CAMBAQ010000031.1 GCA_945863785.1 Chthoniobacter flavus | reverse complement strand
GATCCGTCCCACCTCGTTGGACCAGCCCATCAGTGATGACGACTCGACCGCTTTGGGAGACATTATTGGGGACGATCAGGCTTTTGATCCCTATGAAATCCTTCGTGACAAAGATCTTCGCGATGAAGTGGGCGACTTGCTCGATGTCTTGGACGACCGTGAGCGCAAAATTATCAACTCTCGATTCGGGCTTGATGGTCAGAAGAGCAAGACACTCGAGGAGGTCGGAGTGAAGTTTGGGGTGACGCGTGAGCGCATTCGCCAACTCCAAAACATTGCACTCCGAAAACTACGCCGCGCATTGAGCAAAAAAGAACGCTCCAAAGCCGATTCGCCAGCTTAGTTTTTACGATTTCTTTCATGGGTAGGGTGGAGGCCGGATGGTCGACGCATGTCGGCATCCGGCTTCTTCTTTTTTACTCCCGAATGTATGAGGTTCGGGTTTCTATTTGTATTTAAGAAAAAGGGAGTTGCTTAAGTCTTGCAAGGTGGGAAAAGACCCACCACAATATACCCTGTTACGCCGGATATCGGACTTGCATACCCCAGAGATCGTCATTAAGAGAAAGACCACATTCTTAACGGAGGCCAAACTATGATCAGCAAAAAAGAAACGCCGGGCAAAAAGCCCAAGCCAGTTCGTCAAGCAGCAACACCCAGCTCGACGGCAAAGATGGCGTCCCCAGCGTCCGCTAAGAAGAAAACATCTTCGGCTTCGCGCGCTTCAAAAGAAAATCTCTTTAGTGAATCCGTTGTGGCTGCCTCCTCGGAAATGGAGATCGATGGAAAGAGAATGGGAACCTCAGTGAAGCTTTCCACTAAAAAAGCCGCTGAGCCTTCAATTTCGATCGATGATCTTGGCGCTCTCCCTCGCAGCTATGGCGACAATTCGATTTTCTTGGTGGCTCAGGATCCGCACTGGCTCTTTACCTATTGGGATATCGATATTTCACGGCATCCCGGTGGGCCCTGCCATCTCCGAGTCGAATCGGGAGGAGGAATGATCGACCAGGAAATCGAAGTCCCGTTTGAAACGCGGAATTGGTATATTCCCGTTAAGTCAGCCGGGGAGAGTTATGCCGTGGAGATCGGATTCTATCGTTCGAAGCAATGGAATGTCATCGGCCGCTCGGGCATCGTGGCTACGCCACGCAACAGGATTTCGGAATCGACCCAGTTTGATTTCGCCACGATCCCTCTCCATCTCAGTTTCCAAAAACTCGTGCAGACCATCGAGCGTTCGTTTTATAGGGAAAACAAGGCGGGAGCTGGCCACCTCCACTCCGGTGGCGCTCAGCCTCAGCAGGCAAAGGTGGCATTCCCGCTGGAGGAAAAGGAGCGAGGCATTTTGACGGCTCTTCTAGGGAGTGCATTTATGGAAAACCTTTCCAGTGTGTCGATGAGTTCCGAGGACCTACATGCCGCTATACGCCACATTCTCAACGAACGTCTTGGATCAGGAGAACTCCCCGAGACCATCGCCCGATTGCAACTCGGACAGGCAGAAAGCAGTCTCTTTAGCGCGTTTTCACAACTCAAACAGGAACTCACATCCTCCTCCTCGAATGCGAGCTCCGCTGGATTGGTTGAGCGCATGTCATTTGGACTTACCAGTTGGGTCGCTGCGGCTTTATCGAGCTGGAGTGGCGCAGCGCAAGGCAGTTGGAGCGGTGCTGCACAAAGTAGTTTTGGAGCGGCGTCTCAGGGTAGCTGGAGCGGTGCGGCTGAAGGTAGCTGGGGAGCAGCAGCGCAGGGGAGTTGGAGTGGCGCGGCTGAAACCAGTGGGAGTGCAGCGGCTGAAAGTAGCTGGAGTTCAGCTATGGAGACTTTCGCATCTGGTCCGGTTTCAAGTTCCTGGAATTCGGGGATGGAGACGAGCGCATCGGGATTATCGGCATCCTGGAACACGCTTAGCAGTTGGCTGGAATCCACCAGTGCTTCTTGGAGCAATGCGGTTCTATCAAGCTGGTCAGAAGCAGGTCTATCCAGCCTCGAGCAATTGACTTCAAGTTGGGAGAACGCCTCGAGCAGTTGGGGTGCCTCGGAGAATTCCTCATCCTTTTCGAATGCCGTTCCAAACGAGTTCAGCCGCGAAACTCAGATCAGCTTGAGTGGAAGGACGCATCCGCAGGCGAGTATTCAAATTGATGGATGCCAAGTTCCCGTGCGCCCCGACGGCTCATTCGAGCACCAAATCGTGCTCGGGCCAGATCGCAAGGAGGTTCCCATTCTCACAACAAGTCCCAGCGGCGCTCGCCCGCAAACGTCAACGATCCTTCTGCAGTCAGAAAAATTCTGAAACGCGCTACTTCCAAAAAACCGCAAGCCAGCGGTCCAGTTCGACCGGATCGTCACAAGGAGGAATTCCTGCGCTATCTCGAAGCGGAAAAGAATGTTTCCCCTCATACCATTTCGGCTTACAGGACCTCGATAGAGGCCTTCCGTGCTTTTCGCCCATCGCCGGCATGGACTGAGGTTTCTGCGGACGATTACCGTGCTTGGATGCTGGAATTGATGAAGCGCGGAATGGCCCGCGCGAGCGTGAGGTTGCGATTCGCCTCGCTGCGGGCTTTTCATGCGTTTCTGCTCCTGCGTCGGGTGGTTGCGCGCAATGTGCTGGTGGATGTTTTGTTGCCAAAAAAAGAAAAGCAACTCCCGAGATTTTTGACGACTTCGCAGGTCACCCATCTTGTCGAGGCCCCAGCGAAGCATGAGAAGACGAAGCAGGCCCCGGTTTGGATGGCAGTCCGTGACACGGCGATCATGGAGCTTTTTTATTCCACCGGCATGCGTCTCTCGGAGCTGGTGGGGTTGGATGTTGGGGACGTGGATCCAATCAGCGAGACAGCGCGCGTGATGGGTAAGGGAGCGCGTCAAAGGGTGTGTCCGGTTGGCGGTCCAGCCTTGGAGGCTATTTCAAAATACCGCCAAGCTGCCCACATCCATAGTGGGCCGCTTTTTCTAAACAAATCGCGCCGTCGAATCACTTCGCGCGCGGTCAACTCCCTCCTCAAATTGAGACTCCTTCAAGCCGGTTTGCCTTCGGATCTCTCGCCACACAAATTGCGTCACAGTTTTGCAACGCATCTCTTGGACAACGGGGCGGACTTGCGAAGCGTGCAAACGCTGCTTGGTCATGCCAGTCTTTCCACCACGCAGATTTACACCCACGTCACGATAGAGCGCTTGAAGGCGGCCTATCTTTCAGCACATCCTCGATCAGAAAACTAATCTCGGTGCAGTTCGGCCAACTGTTCCCAGATGGCTTTTTCTTTGGTGCTGGGGGCCGTTGGGATCGTGATGCTCACAATGGCATAGAAGTCGCCACGCTTGGCTTCTCCGATCGGCAAGCCCATGCCGGGCAGACGAAACTTTTTGCCGGACTGGGTGCCTGCAGGGATCTTCAACTTCGCTTTGCCGCCGAGAGTGGGGACGGTGACATTACTGCCCAGAACCGCTTCCCAAGCCGGAATCTCGAGTTCAAAGTGGATGTCGGCACCGTCGATTTCAAAATCCGGATGCCGTTGGTATTTGACGCGAAGGTAGAGGTCGCCTGAGCCACCGCCGGAAGCCCCCGTTCCGCCTTGGCCTACGAGTCGAATACGTTGCCCCTCGCGGATGCCCTTCGGGATTTTTACAGTGAAGGTCTCGAGTTTTTTTGAGGATCCCCTGCGGAAAGAAATTTGGCGCGTCGATCCATTAAGCGCCTCTTCCAGGGTCACAAGAATATCGGCCTCGGCATCCTGACCGCGCTGCGGAGCTTCCTCGAAGCCCGATCGCGATCCACGGCGGCCGGCGAACATCTGTTCAAAAAAATCGCTGAATCCCGTGCCGCCGAATTCGAAGTCCTCGTCGGAACCTGCCGAGCGAGGGGCTTGTCGGAACCCACCACCTGGACCGCGCGCACCGCCACGGAACCCGCCACCGGGCTGCGGACCATGTTGCCAGTTTTGGCCGTATTCATCGTAGCGTTTGCGTTTCTCGGCATCACCAAGCACCTCGTAGGCCTCGTTGATTTCCTTAAATTTCTCCCCGGCCGCCTTTTTATCTTTAGCTGTATCTGGGTGAAATTGGCGGGCCAGTTTGCGAAAAGCGGATTTGATTTCCGCTGGCGTGGCGGTTTTGGAAACTCCTAGTGTTTGATAGTAATCGCGGAATTGCGCTGACATCTGTTCGTAAATTTGCTTCCTGCATTCTGACTATTTTATTCATTCTGTCCAACTCATGCTTGATATTCGATTTTTAAGGGAGCAACCCGACATCGCTAAATCCCGACTCGCCACCCGTGCGGACGGGCATTCTGAAACCATAGATGCCATTCTGGCCATAGACGTACGCCGTCGTGCCGCCGAGACGCGGCTTCAAACATTGCAAGGTGAGAGGAACCGCCTGAGCAAAGAAATCGGTAAACTCCGCTCCCAAAAGCAGGACACCGCCGCACTCGAGGAGGAGGTGAAATCCCACGCCGCTACGATGCAGGAACTCACGCTCGAAACGGATGCCCTTACAAAAGAGCAAACAGATCTGCTTTTGATCCTCCCGAATCTTCCTCAAGCCGAGGTGCCAGTGGGGCGCGAGGCTGCCGATAATCCGCTTGTTCGCGAGTTCGGCGAAAAGCCAGTGATTGAAAATGCGAGGGATCATGTGGCCATCGCCGAGTCGCTCGGGCTCATTGATCCTGACCGCGGAGCCAAAATCAGCGGGAGTGGATTTGCCGTTTACACCGGAGCGGGAGCACGCTTGGAGCGGGCCATTTTAAATTTCCTTCTCGATCTTCATACCCGCGAGCACGGCTACACCGAAGTAAGCCCGCCGTTCCTCGTGAAGCGGGAATGCATGGTCGGGACCGGTCAGTTGCCGAAATTTGAGGAGGATATGTATGGAGTCGATGGCGGTGGGCTTTTCCTTGTGCCGACTGCCGAGGTGCCGGTGACGAATCTTCATCGTGAGGAGATTGTTTCCTCGTCCCAGTTCCCAATCAAATATGCCGCCTACACGCCCTGCTTCCGTCGTGAGGCGGGATCAGCCGGGCGCGAGACTCGCGGCCTCATCCGCATGCATCAATTCGACAAAGTCGAGTTGGTAAAAATCTGTGCCCCGGAAGACTCGCGTGCCGAACTCGAATCCCTGACACAGAATGCCGAAAGGGTTCTCCATATTCTCGGCCTGCATTACCGTGTCATCGAGCTTTGCACGGGCGACATGGGATTTGGAGCTGCCAAAACCTACGACATCGAGGTCTGGGCCGCCGGGCAGAATGCGTATTTGGAGGTTTCGAGTTGCACGAACTTCGAGGATTTTCAATCCCGCCGGATGAATCTTCGTTACAAGGCGGAGGATGGGAAAAACCGATTCTGCCATACCCTTAATGGTTCTGGAACGGCTCTAGCCCGCCTCTACGTGGCGATCCTCGAGAGCGGTCAGCAGCCCGATGGCTCGGTCAACCTGCCTCCGGCACTTCACTCGTATTTCGGTGCCGAAAAAATCTCCAAGTAAGACGGTCGATCCCTTGCTAGTCGCTTTGGAAGCCGCCATGGGGGGGCTTTCCAAGCGCAAGAAATTCCTTGTTGGCGTATCCGGCGGTCGCGATTCGATGGTCCTTCTGCATGCCCTACATGCGTTGGGTTTCCAAAAAATGCTCGTCTGTCACTTGGATCACGGACTTCGCGGGGCAAGTTCCAAGCTCGATGCCCGCTTAGTTAAGCGAGCATCTGATCGTATGGGATTGGAGATCGAGCAGGCCCGTGCGCGAACCGCAGATTATGCCCAAGCGGAAAAAAAATCGATCGAACTCGCTGCGCGGGATTTGAGACGTGCCTTTTTCGCAGAGTGCGCAGGCCTGCATCGTTGCACATCGATCCTGCTGGCCCACCATGCCGATGATCAGGTGGAAACGTGTCTTTTTAATTTTCTCCGTGGGAGCGGTGCCGCCGGATTGGGAGGCATGAAACCGGTTTCCAGCTTAGGTCGGTTGAAAATTCACAGACCTCTTCTTGGTGTGACCCGGGCAGAGATTTCCAATTATCAGAAAGCCCATCGTGTTGCCTTTCGTGAGGATTCGTCGAACAAGGAGACCAATTACACCCGCAACAAAATCCGACTGCAGGTTCTCCCTGCTTTGGAGTCCGCAGTGGGGCCATCCTTTCGTCAGGCGATTTTGCGCGCAGCTGATATTTTAAGGGAGGAAGAGGAGTGGATGGCCTCGCTCGTGCCTGCTGTCACTGAGCAACTATCCTGCAAGGAACTTCGTGCGATGCATCCAGCGCTGCGCTCTCGCGTTGTTCTCCGATGGTTGCGCGAGTCGGGGGTGCTTGATGCAGGATTAGTCGAGACTCGGCGCGTTCTTTCGCTATTGGATGGTCCGAATGCTCCCTCCAAGGTCAATTTACCTGGGAATCTCCATGCGCGTCGTCGTGCTGGAGTTATCTTTTTGGAAGGGCTGGAGAATTGACCTTTCGATCAGCTTTTAGCAAGGGAGTTCAGGCCGCCCGTATCAATCTCTTTCCGGGCCTCCTTCTGCAGGCCGTGATGGTCTGCTTTATTGCGCTGTATCTTTTCCACGATGGCACCCGAGAGTTTTTGGCCAAGGTCGGAACTGTTCGCGAAGAGATGGGGTATGGGTTCGCTGTCGTGAGCTATATTTTTTCTGGGACCGTGCTTCCGGAAACGATGAGGGTTGTTTTTTTTCAAAAAGGGAAACCCAAGCTGCATAATATCTGGAGAATCGCTTCCTTGGCTCCGCTCTGGGCTTTGCTGGGTGTGAGCGTAGACTACTTTTATCGTCTCCAAGGTGCATGGTTTGGCTTTGGCATCACATGGGATGTTGTGTTCATGAAGGTTCTTGTTGATCAGCTGATTTTCAGCCCCCTTATCGTCAATCCTGTGGTGGTCGCCTATCTGGCTTTGCACAAAGAGGGCTTCCGGCGCGCTGCTCTCAGGACGATTTTTTCTTGGGATTTTTTAAATGAAAAAATGATACCGACACAGATTGCGGTATGGTGCGTCTGGTTGCCGGGGGTGAGCTTGGTGTATTCTATGCCCCCATTGCTTCAGTTGCCGGTGGCTGTTTTGATTCAGTGTTTCTGGGTTTTGATTTTGACCACCATCAATGAAAGTGGCTCCCGAGATTAGGAAAATTCGCGCCCGTCGATTGCCAGGTTCCTTATTCTCGGGTATGGCACATTCATGATCCCTTCACTAGAGATGCAGCGACCGGTTCTGGAGTTCTGCTCCATGGAGTTTCCGGTGCTTGATTCCAGCCTTCATATCGGAGAGGCGCTGGATCTCATCAGGAAGCAGGGGGTAAGGGAAAAAATCATTTACTTCTACGTGACCGGTCAGGATGGCGTATTGGAGGGCGTGCTGCCGACACGGCGTTTGCTCACGGAACCGCTCGAGATGCCGCTGCGCGATTGCATGATCCGGCGTGTGGTGGCTATTCCGACCAAGGCGTCACTTCTCGAGGCCTGCGAACTTTTCGTGCTCCACAAATTCCTCGCTTTCCCGGTGGTGGATGAGAAACGTCGCATTCGCGGCGTTCTCGATGTGGGGGTCTTCACGGAAGAAGTCCTCGATTTTGCTGAGCACGAGAGAATGGATGATCTTTTTCAAACGCTGGGTGTGAGATCCAGCGAGATCCGGAGCGCCTCTTCGAGTAGGGCCTTTGTTCTTCGCTTTCCCTGGCTTCTTTCGACCATTCTTGGAGGAACAGCTTGCGCCCTGCTCGCAGGGGCTTTTTCTGAAACGCTCGAAAAACAAATCCTCCTCGCCTTCTTTCTCACCCTGGTGCTCGGCCTCGGCGAGAGCGTGAGCGCCCAATCGATCGCGGTAACCTTGCAGGCCATGCACAAGAGCAAGCCCACTCTGCTTTGGATGATCGGAGCCGCGCGCAAAGAGTTCGTAACATCAGTCCTGCTCGGTTCCGCTTGTGGGCTCCTTGTGGGAATGATCGTACTCACATGGAAACACGATTGGCTCGCGGCCCTTTCAATCGGGGGCAGTGTTTTTTTATCAACGATATCGGCCTGCCTCCTTGGCGTGCTCATTCCTGCTTTTTCCCGCGTACTTAAATTGGATCCCAAAATTGCCGCAGGCCCGCTGACTTTGGCTATCGCCGATATATGCACCCTCTCGTGTTATTTTGGACTCGCCAAAATGCTGTACGCTATTTTAGCGTGATCAACTATTTTCCATCGCCTTATGAAGACCAAAAAATCCGCCACATCGAAGTCCGCCACTGCACCCGAACGGGGCAAAGTCATGAACGGAGCGGAGATTCTTGTCGAATGCCTCGAGCGTGAAGGCGTGGACGTCATTTTTGCTTATCCGGGCGGCTGCTCGATGCCGATCCATCAAGCTCTCACCAAAACCAAAAAGATCCGCACAATCCTACCTCGTCACGAGCAAGGTGGCGTGTTTGCGGCTGAGGGCTACGCCCGTGTTACTGGTCGCGTCGGCGTTTGTATGGCCACCTCCGGCCCTGGCGCGACGAATCTCGTCACCGGCATCGCTGATGCCTTCATGGACTCGATCCCGCTTGTCGCCATCACTGGCCAAGTTCCACAGGAAATGATCGGCCGCGGAGCATTTCAGGAGACAGATGTTTTTGGAATGACCCTTCCGATGGTGAAGCACAGTTACCTCGTTTGGGATATCAATGAACTCCCTCGCATTGTTAAAGAGGCCTTTTACATTGCCGGTTCGGGGCGTCCAGGTCCTGTGCTGATCGACATTCCCAAGAATATCCAGAATCAGACAACGCAGCCTATTTTTCCAAAAACGATCAATCTTCGTGGCTACAAGCCCGAGCGCAAGGCAGACGACGTGGCGCTCAATGAAATGATCGGCATGATCAAGCAAGCCAAAGCCCCGATGATCTATTGTGGCGGCGGAGTGATGTCCGGCGAGGCTTCTGCTGAGTTGTTGGAATTTGCTGAGCGTACGCAAATTCCTGTAGCAACGACGCTCATGGGCATCGGTTGCTTCCCTGAGACCCACGCCCTTTCCCTTAAGTGGCTCGGAATGCACGGCACCGTTTACGCGAATAACGCCGTGAATGAAGCTGACCTTCTTCTCGCCATTGGCGTTCGTTTCGACGACCGCGTGACTGGCAAAGTCGAGAAATTTTGTGAACATGGCACGATCGTTCACATCGACATCGACAACTCCGAGATCAACAAAAACAAATCAGTCCGCCTTCCGATATTGAGCGATCTCAAGTATGCGTTGAGCCGACTCAACAAGCTTCTCGACCAAGCTGGCTACAAGCGTACGACTAAAAATTTCAATCGTCTCCCAGCCTGGTATAAGCAGATCAACGAGTGGAAGGCCAAGCACCCACTTTCCTTTAAAGATACGGAAGATGTCATTCAGCCCCAACACGTCATTCGCCTCCTGTGCGAGATGACCAAAGGCGATGCGATCATCACCACTGGCGTGGGCCAACACCAAATGTGGGCCGGTCAATTCTACAATTTCGACAAACCACGCACATTCATTACTTCCGCAGGTCTAGGTTCCATGGGCTTCGGGTACCCCGCCGCTATGGGAGCCAAGGTTGGCGCCCCTCACAAGCAGGTCGTTGACATCGATGGGGATGGATCCTTTTTGATGAATGTCCAAGAGTTGGCTACGGCTCATATCGAGGGCATTGCAGCCAAGGCGATTATTCTCAATAACCAACACCTCGGCATGGTTGTTCAATGGGAAGATCGCTTCCACGGTGGCAATCGCGGGCATACCTTCCTCGGCGACCCGAAAGATCTCGATCGCGTTTACCCGAACTACGTTGACATCGCCAAAGGCTTTGGTGTCACTTGCGAGCGGGTTCTCCATAAAAAAGATCTCCCTGCTGCTATGAAGCGCATGCTTGATTCGAAGGAAGCCTATCTCCTCGACGTCATGGTGCCTTTCACTGAGCACGTGTTGCCAATGATTCCATCAGGCAAGACCTACAAGGATATCATTACCGAGTAATTGCCGAGATTTTTCGGTCTAATTACGGCGGAAACAAAGTTTGAGCCCTCCTAAATGTTATGGAGGGTTCTTCTCTTTGTCCTTTCGCGATGCGGTTGCAGATGTGAGGACCGCGAGGAATGTACATCGCGAACCTTGTGTGGATTGGAATAAGAAAATCCTACAGCAAAGAAAAAGCGGACCCGATTCTTGGGCGAAAATTGATTAGGCCCTGTACCATTGATTGATCTCAATGGATTTTGGAGGGCTGAGGCTTTGAAAATAAAGCCTTCAACCAGATTTAGATATATTCCTAGGGGTAGATTCCGAGAGGGAGGAGGAAACTTTTATTTCGCTGCGGGAACGTGAACGGGATCAGGGGTGAGGGCTTTAGCGAGTGAAGCTAGGCCTTTGTATTTTTTCCCGGTTTTTTTGACCATTCCGCGGGATACGAGATTTTGAAGTTTCTCATAAGCACGAAGGCGAAGCATTTCTTCCCCGCCGCTGGCTGCGTTACGGGCTCGGAGTTGTTCGTGGACCATATCGAACAACTGTTTGAATTCAAAAGAACTCTTCTTTGTGAGCACCGCAACCAACTCTTCGGTCACCAAATCGGGGCCTCGACGAGAAAAGGCACTTTTACGTTGCATAAGCATTAGATGGAAGATGTACCACCCTTGTGGGCTCATGTCCAGTCAAACTTTCACTAATCTTTGCACGCGACCGGGTGGGGGACTTTTTTGCTTGGAGCGAGGCGTAGGGGATCTTAGTTTGTCGCCTTCATGAAACCACCCATTCGCGTTGCTGTCACCGGTGCTGCCGGCCAAATTTCCTACTCCCTTCTTCCTCGCATTGCTTCTGGCGCGATGTTTGGGCCCGATCAGCAGGTCATTCTTCAACTCATTGAAGTTCCTTTCGAAAAAGCCATGAAGGCGTTAGAGGGTGTGGCGATGGAGTTGGACGACTGTGCCTTTCCTCTGCTGCACAGCATGGTTCTCACCGACGATGCTCGGGTCGGATTCAAGGATGCAAATTGGTGTCTGCTTGTTGGCGCGAAGCCACGCGGTCCAGGAATGGAGCGCGCTGATCTGCTGAAGGATAACGGAAAAATCTTTACGTCGCAGGGAACAATTATCGACGAGGTTTCAGCCGAGAACGCCCGTGTGGCCGTGGTTGGGAATCCCGCGAATACGAATTGCATGATTGCCGCCAGCAAGGCCCGCCGCCTCACTCCTGACCGATTTACCGCCATGGTCCGCTTGGATCAGAACCGCGCTCAAACGATGCTGGCCAAAAAAGCCGGAGTTGCGACTACGGATGTGAGCGACATTTTTATCTTCGGCAATCACAGTCCGACGATGTTTCCCGCATTTGGGCATGCCAAAATCAATGGCAAGGCCGCGACCGGAGTGATCAATGATCTGGCTTGGCTCGAGGGGGCCTTCTGCGAATCCGTTGGCAAGCGCGGTGCCGCGATCATTGCGGCTCGGGGAGCTTCCTCCGCGGCTTCCGCTGCTAATGCCTTGGTCGACCATGTGCGCGATCTTAGCACGCCTGGGGCCATTCATTCCATCGCCGTGAAATCCGAGGGACGCTACGGCTTTGATCCCGAAGTCTGGGCAGGTATGCCGGTCAAAACTCTCGCTTCTGGCGAATACGAAGTGATCAGCGGAGTTCCTCTCGATGACTTTGCAAAATCGAAAATCGCTACGACCAACAAGGAACTCGCGGACGAACGCGCGATGGTCGCCGAAATGCTCGGCTAGGCCACCGAGGCAGAAACGGGCTCTTATTCCTCCTCGCCCGCCGGGGAGGATTCTCCTTCCGCATCAGGAAGCGCGGGTGCGGTGTGCTCGGGAAGGCATTCCACATTGCGGAGTTTTCGCTCGAGAACTCGGCTTCGTGTGCCGACTTGATCGATTTCGGTTGAAGCGGTGTGCAGCTTTTTCTTCACACTCTCCAGTGCCGCGCCAAATTTCGAGAATTCGGTCTTAACGGCCGCCAAAGTTTGCCAGACTTCGCTGGAGCGTTGCTCGATGGCCACGGTGCGGAAGCCCATTTGGAGACTATTGAGGATCGCCACCAGCGTGGTCGGTCCGGCAATGACCACGCGATGATCCCGCTGAATGCATTCCGCTAACTCGCGTCGGCGAAGGACTTCCGCGTAAAGTCCCTCGGTGGGGAGAAACATGATCGCAAAATCCGTTGTCTTCGGCGGGTTCAGGTATTTGTCGCAAATGGTTCGCGCGTTTGTCTTGATGGCGGTTTCGAGCTGGCGTGCGGCCGCCTCCGCCTCGATTGTGGCTCCGGCATTGAGTGCATCGACCAGACGCTCATAGTCTTCCTTGGGGAATTTGGCATCAATCGGTAGCCAGACACTGGTTCCATCGCCATTTCGGCCGGGAAGTTTCACGGCAAATTCGACCCTTTCTCGCTCGCCCTTGGTAGCCACATTTTTGTCGTATTGTTGAGGACTGAGGAATTGCTCAAGGATCGCCGCCAGTTGGACCTCGCCCCAAGCTCCGCGCGTGGTGACATTGGACATCACCTTCTTCAAATCTCCCACGCCTTGAGCTAGAGTCTGCATGTTCAGCATGGCAGATTGGACTTTGTCCAAGTTGTCGCTCACGATTTTGAAGGATTCACCAAGGCGACGTTCGAGGGTTGTCTGGAGTTTCTCCTCCACCGTCGCCCTCATGGCTTCCAATTTGGCATTATTATCCTGCTGAAGTCCCGTCAGTTTGCTTTCCACCGTACTGCGCAGGCCTTCGAGTTTCTCTTCGTTGCTGCGAGTGAGGGCGCCAAGCTGTGTGCGGAAGCCCTCGAGCTGCTGGTTTTGAAGTTCAAACGCATTTTTGACCGAGGCCGCCAGCGTTTGCGTTTCCTGGCGCGTGGAATCCGTGAGAGAATGGCGAAATTCCGTGATCTGACGGTCAAGTGACTCGCGTAGCGCATTGATCACGGCCGTTTGGGCCAGCAGTGTCTCGCGTGTGGTTTCGCCGCTCTGCTGGATGCCGGCTTGAATGTATTGAAAGAGTTCCTGCCGCGAGCTTGTGTTTTCCTGCCGCAAAACGGCTTCAAACTCAGTTCGCATATCCTTCGCCGCTTGCGTGATGATCCGCTTGCGTGTCACTGCCGTCCAGACCACAGCGAGCAAAGTGAGGGTGGAGAGCGAGGCGAGGGTGATAAGCAGGAGTTGCATGGGATCGGAAAACTAAGACTACTTGATACTCAGCTGATTTGCTCCTCCCCACTTTTCTCATTTAAGCCGGCCTCTTCGATGAGTTCCTCAAGGCCCTCGAGGCGATACTTGCGGCAGAGCGAGCGCACCGAATCAAGATCGAGGCCAGGGTTGCGTTCCAGCAATTCCACAATGTCGGCTTGGGATTTGTGCCCGCCGGCGTAAAGCTTGAGGGCGATGAGATGGGGTAGTGGTACAATCTTGAGGGGGCTGCCCTGTCGCGCGCGCAGGGTGGATGCCACCAGTGCATCCTCGATCACGGCCGAAAAACGCCCGGCGAAGCTGATGATTTGCAACAGGCCGAAGTGGCCGCACACATCAATGACGCCGCCGAGGGAATCCTGCGCATCGGGTTCACGGAGTTCCACCGAGTAGCCTGCGGATTTCAGCGAGGCGGCAAGCGCCCGCAAGCCGAGAAGGTCGGCATTCACGCCCAAATCAATATCTTCGGTTTGGCGGACATAGTGATACGCAGCCAATGCCACGGCGCCGATCACCACGGTATCGATCCCGTGCTTTTGCAATAGGCCAAGCACATCTTCTGCCGCATGGAGAATGGATTCAGAATCCTCCACTTAATTGCTGGAGGTCGGTTTGAGCCAAGAAAAGCGTCGGCTCATCGTGAGGGCGGCGTTGATGCGTTCCTCGACAGTCATCTTCTCCAGTCGACGCAACTCACTTAAGCGGGAATGCGTAGCCGATTTGCTACGTCGAACCGCAAGGGATGGAGGGCTGGTTTTTCCGGCAACAGGCATGTGGATATGTAAGCCTAAACCCGCTCCTTTGCTTTCGTCAATTCGTGATAGGAAAGAAGCGGAAGAAAAAGAACCAATCAAGAGCGTGGGCAGTAAGTCTCCATAGGAACAAGGGATTGTTGGTCAATCTAAGGTAGCGCGAGTTTAGCGTCATCCACCGGAGAGACGGATCCATTGAAAAACCAAGCTAACCGCCGTGGCGAGTGGATCGGCTTCGGGGGAGTATTCCCAGCCCATGACGTGCCTGCGACGCGGGGATGGAGGCCGTCGGCATCAGAAAATCCCCAAGCCTGTGGCGAAATGGCAGAGAGCTTGAGAGGTTGTGTGGAAGGAGGTGATGCCAGATTGCCCCAAGGAATGATGGTCTTGTCCCCATCGCGAACGCTCATGTTGACTACATAGGTTCTGGCAGAATCCAGAAAGGAGGAGCTCACGACTTTGCGGTAGGCGGAAGGCACGAAGAGGGGGTCGACTTTGGGTGCGGTGGGAGTGGGGATGCCAAGATAGGGGGCGAGTTCGCGCACGAGTCGTCCGCTCCGGGCGGGGTCAAATTGCGCCAACTGTCCAGGCCAGAGGGGTCCGGGGAGTCGTCCGTCGTTGTCGGCGGCGAAGAGGTTGATGCCCGCCCCGATCTGTCTCATGTTGGATATCGCTTTCGAGCGGTCGGAGGCTGCTCTAACTTGGGAGAGTACCGCGAGCGAGAGGGACGCCAGAACCGCAATCACACCGAT
>CAMBAQ010000030.1 GCA_945863785.1 Chthoniobacter flavus | reverse complement strand
CTCTACGAGCCAAAATCTGAAACTCGCGGTACACAGGTTCGTCTAAATGAATAGTAACGGCTTTCATATGTCATAACATATGCCACTTATTTTTTATACTACAACAGGAAAGATTGTTATATCAGAGGATTTTTTCCGCTTTTGCTTGCTTTTGATCAAATCAAGACGTGTGGCCGCTAAGTATTTTTAATACCCGATTGGGATGGCCGACCTATTTTTACAGCATCGCGGACTTGTCCTCATCCCGCTTTTCCCCTTCCTCCTCATCTTTCTTGTCACCCTCTCCCCCACCATACCCTAGAATCTCGACGGTGATGAGCGATGGAGCGCCATCGTTTACCTTGTTATCCTGTCCGTTGGAAGCCATATTCTTTGCCGCCGAGGATGTGGCAGCAGAGGAGTTCGAGGCTGCCGGGGCTACCGCAACGGGAGCGGAAGGTGGCGCGCTTGATGGAACTCCCGCTGAGCTTCCAGCAGAGGCAATGTTGTCGCCATTGATAACTGATACCGCCGCTATGTTCAGGTTGCCCGTGCTCTGGATACCGGCATCGCCGGCATCCACCGTGCCTTCGGGAGCAAGAAGATAGACATTGCCAGGATCGACATCCTCTACAGCGGCGAGCACGCCGATGCCACCCCCAGTGGCCAAGCCACCAAGATCAGTTTTCACATCCGCGCTGGGCGAGTCGATTACTACGCGAGTAGGCGGCGCAGTGACGACAGTCTTGGGAGATGTTCCTGCAGCGATGTCGCCTGTGGTCGACCAGATCGTCATGTCGCCTCCGCGAAGCGTGAAAATACGAGCTCGACCGATATCCACATCGCCGCCCGTAAGAATGGAAACTTCTCCGCCGAACTCCGTGACGATGCCTGGTGGAGTCAGGGGATTTCCAAAGATGTCCGAAGCCATGGTGAGCCCACCGCGTGGAGCAGCGAGAGCAATGTTGCCACCACTAACGGTCCGGATATCACGCGAGCGGGTGAATATGTCGCCTGTTCTATCAAGTGCGGCAAAGACAGTCTCAACGGCTTCCAAGGCGGGTTCGTAGCTGAAAGCATCAGGATACGCCTCGCCCGTCGCGACAATAATGGAATACAGTGTTTGTAAGTTGGCGATCGCGATGTGTTCGGGATCGTCGGAGAGTGGTTGCACGATTGAGCCAGTTGGGGCGATGGCTTCGAGATTCTCAAAATCCAAACTGCTACCGGCAAGGCCAAAAGCCGGAACACCTTCCGTCGAACCTATGCCAGCCAGAGCAATCATCGATGCCCCTTCAAATGGCAGGTTGGGATTGCGGGAATCGCCGATGCTTACGATGCCGATGCCTGTGCCATCGGCCAAATTTTCTCCCGTGCCGAGATCCAGATTCGCGCCAGCTAAGACCTCAAGGAATCCCGGGCCTGAAATTTGGATGTCACCGGCAAGGGCGGTGACCAGTTTGTTGTTAGCCGAGATGCGAGGAGCATCGAGAACGATATTTCCAGCGAGAATGTTCGATGCCTCGGTGCGAAGTGTCGCAGCTTCGTTGTAGGGAATGATGTCACCTGCCGCCGAGACGATCGAGATGTTCGTGGCATCAAGATTCTGAAGATAAAAAGCCACATCCGAGATCGATCCTCCGCTGGTGATTTTTGAAAACTTGGGCGCGAAGAGCACAAGGCCGGATATATCCCCCTTGCCGGTGTAAATGCGTACAGGTTCAGTGTCGCCCTCGTGGAGCAGCGAGTCCCCGTGCCTTAGACCCTTCAGATCAATTGCCGCATCATTGCCTGCGTAGGAACCGGTTTCACTAAGGGCTTTGTCGATGTTTGCAAGAAAGTTTGCAGAGGATTCGTAAAGGGCACCCGATTCACCGGCGTATCCGTAGTAGCTGAGAGGGGAGGTTGTTTCTGGTATTCCCGAGGGATTAGCATCCGAGAGGTTGATGGTCGAGGAAATCCACCCCATGAGCGAGCTGAGATTGCCCGCTTCGTCCTGAAATTCTGTTTTTCCTGCGGGTTGAAGGCCGTTGACCGCATCTGCCACCACAATCTCAAGATTTCCACGCGAGGCAGGTGCAAGAATCTGCGATCCGATCGTATTTACACTCCCGGCAAAGGCACCAACTTTGAGCGTCGGAGGAATCAGATTCATCACACTGCCGAAGCCCTCGAGCGTGGATTCCGAAAGTCGTGTCCAAGGCTGGGAATTCGAGGAATAGATATCCGCACCTTGCACATTGAAGAGGTTCTGCTGATTTATCCAAGCGGTCAGTATAGGTTTTGCACCGAACTCTAATGGCAAGATAGTGGCTGACCGGAAAGTGATATCGCCCCCGAGCGACTTCACATCCACGCTGGAGTCTGCAGAGAAAGTGCTGAAGTAGGTTTTATACCAGAACTTGTTTCCCAACCCGGTCGGCATGAGAAAGGCATTGGCGATTGGACCGAGCATAATGTCTTGTTTGGCGGAAACCTCGAATGAGCCTTTGCCCAAGAACAAGGCTGTGGGAAGCCATGTTTCAGGAAGAAATATTTCCGGTTGGGTGCGGGTTAACAAGGACTCACTGTAGGCACCGAGTGCTCCCAATAGTCCCAGAGAGGGTGATCGGGCCGCGTTCGTTTTCACCTCACCACCAGCTTGCAAAATGCCTTTCCCTCGCTCGGCGTAGTAGAGACCTCCATCAATATTCCTTCCCGCTTCGATCTTCAAATCGCCACCACCAAACTCGATGAGATTCGCCAAGTCGGGCACCAGATTTTCCTCTGCGCCAATTCCCGCCATTCGGGCATTTGTGGGGGCCACCGCATCGGCATTGACGATGTCGTTTTTCGCAACAAGCGCGATGTCACCGCCGCCAAGGGTTCCAAAGCCTTGGAAGAAGTTGCTATAGTCGATCCACCAAGCTGTGGAGGCGGAGGAGTCCACTATCGTTTCGCCATTACTGTCTAGGAATTGGATCGCGCCGAACTTGCCTGTTGTCGGATCGACGTGACCGCGGCGATAGAGCCAGTTGGAAGTGAACTGATGGCTCGAGTCTGGGATAACCGAAATGTTACCTTCAGAGTCGGTAAACTTCGTTACTCTCGCTATGTCGTTTCCTGCGGAAATCCAGAGGTCGCCACCGGCCATAGCCCACTGAGGTGTAAATATCTGGGAGGGACGGCCCATAGACCCCTGTTCAGGATGGGAGGTAGTGTCAAAAGACACAATCGGTGTGGAAAAATCCCCATCCGCAAGAACCCTCGTCGAGTCAGAAATCGCAGTGCCTGCCGTGTAGATGGTGGCAAACTGGTTTCGAAGCTGGACATCCCGTCCGGCGTTAACCTCTACATCCCCGGTGCTGGTGCGAACGACCTCGTATCGAGTTCCCATGTCTTTAAGCAGGCCTGTTCCCTCGGTGATGACATTGCCTTCGTCGTCGTAGGTTCCTTCATCCGTCTCTGTGAGGTTGATGCGGAGATGGTTCGCTGTGGTTCCATATTGCCCGACGCCCGCATCAACTTGAGGAGCATCAGGGTTTGTATCCGGATTGTTCGAGTTCGCGACGGCTGGATAAAACTCTCCTACAACAACAGACCCTTTGCCTTCCTCAAGGAGGTCACGTGATAGAATGGATTTCGCGTTGACCGATGCCAAATCCGAACCTGCCGTAATCGAATAGCTCCAAGATTGGAAGTTTGTCGGAAGGTTTGAATTGATGGCTTGGAGTTGTGACAACCAAAGCAGCGAGTGACCGTTTTCCTCAAAGCTCAAGTTGTTTGTGTAGATAGCCGGATCCTCCAAGCCGGGCTCGACGGATACAAAGCCGTCACTAAGGGAGTTGTTGAAGACGATGTCTCCGGAGGCACGCAGGGTGAGAAGTCCCGGAGCGTTTTTGCTGCCATAGCGCATCTTGGAAAGGTCCCAGTCGGCTGCGCTTTTTCCTTCGATATCGTCTGTGCCTGTGGGATTCGCGAGGCCGAGAGTCAGGTCGCCAGCCGTGTTGATGATTTCAAAACCTGGCGCAACTACGGTTTGAGCGGAGAGGTCATCACTTCTGCCGGCGAGCAACCGGGATTGGATGGTTGCTTCGTTAGCCATGAAGCTCTGTGCGTCCGTGTGGATGGCATCGCGCAAGGCGATATTCATCACGCCATCTTGTGTGGTGCGGTCAAAAAGACGGTAACCTTCGATAACAATGGCAGACACCCCATTGATCGTGCCAGCAAGAGGATCGATCAAGAGATCGGCGTTACCATCGTTCCTCGGAGCTCGGAGATGCAGTCTGCCTTGAAATTTGCCAAGCGAAGCACTGCTCCCATTGTCAAGGTAGGAACCTTCAATAAAGTCGTTAACCCCAAGAAGAATTTGGGAGCCAGATTGAATAGAAAGACGCGCCGAGGTATCGATGACGCCATTGATTTGCGAGCCGGTAAAAAGCTCAACCAGCCCGCCTTTGCCTGCGGAATTGAAATTTTCACCTTCCACGGAGAGCAGAGCCGATTCTGCAAGTGTAAGACTGCCTGAAGCTCCCAGCGAAATTGTGCCGCCTGTTTTGCCAGAGGCATCGATTTCTGCAGAAACTGTGACGTCTCCACCGTCCGTGCTGAGGCGGAACTCTCTCGAGGTGACTTTCTGATCCACTGAAACATCGCCGAATCGAATGCGTAGGCTTATGAGATTATTGAAACCACCTTCTTCCAGAGGGGCGTTGATTTCAGCGAAATCACCGATTGTCCCAACATCCAAAGTGAAAGAACCGCCATCGAATCCTGCGACCGACTGGCCGAGCAGGATTCCCTGATTGGTAAATGATCCAACACTTGCTGCGATCTCCAGAGTTCCGGCGCCCCCCCCCACATTATCTCCCATGACTGAGAGACTCGATCCTTCGGCAAGCACGATGTTGCCATTGTCCGAAGTGATGCGGATGTTGCCTGCATCAGCAAACTTTACGACATCGTAGAAGGTTCGCGAGCTGCCAGCTACGCTCAAGGCTGAGCTGATGGTAACATCTCCACTCTTGGCACGAATATCGAGCTCGCCGCTTGGAAGTGTGATTTCGGAGCCAATAATGACGGAGCTTCCGACGAGTGAAAGTTTTGCTCCGAGTTCGCTATCGACGTCGCTTTCTCCCTGAGAGGAATTGATATTGAGTATACCACCAGACTCGATGAGGTAATCGGAGAGACGCGTCGAAGCGATGGTTGGCGTTACCAACTCCAAGTCAGCAGTGCCGAGCAGTGTGCCGCTGTTGGCAATGATTGCTCCCATCGCAGACTCGAATTGGGCAAGATCGTATCCCGCTACAGCGAACTCCCCCATACCAAGTCGCAGGTGATTCGATTGGAAAGAAATTTGTCCTGCGCGGGATGTTTCCGCAGTGGGGGCAACAGCATTCGGATTCGAGAGCAGAAGATTTTTTGCTTTGACCGCAACCTCACCGCCATTGCCGAGAATTCCGCCGGATTCAAACGAAAGAGTAGCGAGATTTTCGGAGCCAAGAGTTCCCGATCCAGCGATTGTGAGGGAAGAATAGGCTTTGAGGGTTAGCGAATCCGATTGGTTTAGCTGATCTAAAAAACTGCCTCCGAGTCGGAGTGTTTCGACATCGCCTGCTTCGGTTCCTTCGAGATCAATGAACAGGGCCCCCGAACCAATCGAAATCCGGCTGGAGTCGATGATGGCTGACTCGGAAATCGAAGCGCGACGCGAGGAGTCCAGCGAGATGAAAGCACCAGAGAGTGCGACATCGTCTTCAATGTTGAGAGAGGCTTCATTTTCCTCAACTCTGCCAGTTCTGGTAAGTCTAGATGAGTTGTTGGCGTCCACATAAACAAAAGCACTCGAGCCCTCGGTGGTAAGATCCCATGGCGAGGAAGAGGGACTCTTGGTTTGGATCGAGCTGTCTGAGCCGAGTGTGAGACTATTTTTTGCAGCTAGAATAATGCCACTGCCTTCTAAAATAGCCCCTTCCAGCACAAGGGAATTAGCTTTGACATCCACTCTCGTTCCAGAAGCGGTTTTGACTCGTTGCCCCCCCAATAAGAGGCTTTCGGCTTTCCAAGAGTTGATGACCGAAGAATCAATAAAAACTCCATCTGATCCCTCTGCATTGTTGCCGATATTGATTCCCGCAAGGCTGCTCAAATCGATAGCGGCGCCGACCCCTCCCTTGGTTTCCGTCATCACACTTCCATAAATGGACAGAGCGTTCGCTCCATGGATTGAGAGCGATCCGGAATCCAGTGGCACAGGTTGCTTGGAAAGTGAGCGAGACGATATTGCGGCCTTCTGAATAAAGTCATTTGCCGAGTAGATGGCATATTCGGCGCGGTTATTTAAAACTCCCGAAGGTAAAACCTCATAGGTTTCACGCAAAAGAATGTTTCCCTCGGCTTTTGTAAAAGAGTTGGATCGGTATCCGGAGACAATCGCAGCGCCATCAGGAAGGAAAAATCCCCCCGATTTTTCATTGGCAGGCGTGACGAGTCGCGCACCGGGCAGCAACGCGTAGCGGCGGGGAAGCAACGTGTAAGTTCCTGAGTCAATTCCAAGGCCGCCATCGAAAGTGACTTGGTCGCCAACCTGCAAAGATGAGGTGAATCCGGTGTCTCCGCGAAAAACTCCACCCGATCCGCTTGTATTGAAGGGCGCGAAGGGTGCCAGCGGAGAGTTGAAACCTGGGACAATCGCGAAGGATTCAGGAACCTCAGTCCAATAGACGGAGCGACCCGGCGAAGGGACGCTTCCGTTGAAGTCTTTTGGATTGAGTGCGAATCTAGCGGAGAATTGCCTTCCGTTGAGGGAAACCAGATCGCCAGCCGAATAGTTTGATCCGGGCCTCCACACCGAAGGGCTGCCGAGAATGTCAATACTGCCCCCGGTGCCGGAAATCCAACGGTAGGCCATCAAGTCTCCGCCGCCACGCAGATCTATTTTCGATGTTGGTTCTTGGACAACACTTGCCGCCGAGATAGCCACTTTCTTCTCGGGCATTCCTGCGAGGGATACATTGACTCCGCGTGGATCAATCCAAGTATTTCCGTCGGGACTGATTCCAAACGGAACAATAATCTCTTTAAAAGTGGAGGGATCGATTGCAGAAACCGATGTTTCGCTATTAGCGAGCAGGTTGATTACCGACGCAACCGGAGCAGATTTTTCGAGGCCAACGACCAGATTGGTGGGGGCGTCAATTCCTTCAGTAGATTCGATCAAATCGGCCCCGTCCCAGCCCAACGTGATCGAACCGAAGGGGGCGCGCAAAGTTCCGCCCTGCTGGATTTCGCTGCCGAAAACACGCAAAATTCCGCCACCACTCAGCGGCAGAGTAGATTGTCCTGACTGGTTGATCGTAACGCGTCCCGTAGTTTCATCCGCGTCGTACGCGAAGATGTCGAATTTACCCAGAGTGGTTGCATAAATTTGGGCCGACTCGAGTATCACCTCTCCCGCCACACTCAGAGTTCCGCCACCGCGGATATCTCCACTTTCAGCCATTATTTGGAGCTGTTCGGTGTCCATGGTTACCAAGGTTCCGACATCCACATGTGAAGCGCGCAAATTGATGGCGCCAGGACCATTCGTTGGAATGACCGATATTCGTCCGTTTGCATCGGTGAAGGGGGCGAAGGTTTCAGAGGGATGTAGGGGGGCGCGGAATTCCTGCCCGATCGAAATATAGGGTGCGGAAATAGAAACAATGTCATCGGTTTGAACGACGCCTCCAGCTGCAAGACGGATCCGCCCCGCCGCTTCAAGGTCAATTTGCCCCTCAAATCTCACATTCCCACCATGTGGTATCGAGGCAGAAGAAAAATATTCGTAACCCAAATCGAAGTCGGAAAACCCTCCAGACAAAAAAGAGTCCACGGCAAAAAAACCTCCTCCATTTACTTCCGATCCACCCGAATCCAAAAGAACCGATCCAACAGATATGGTGCCAGGTTCAGAGCTTATAACCGGGCCGGATTGCCTAATTGAAAGGGTGATATCGGCTCCGCTTGCCAAGGAATAAGCGCTGGATGAGACGGTAAGGGATCCACCAACAGCTGATGTTCCACCCGCCCGTCCATCGAGGGTTGCATCCGCAAGAAGAAGTTGGGAACCGCGAAGACTAATGACCCCTCCGTTACTGTCCACGGTGAGGCGAATTGTATTGCGTCCTGCGGGTTCCAGAGGCATTCCGTTTGATTGAAAAGATTCGGCAGAACTTCCGACGGAAGCAGTTAGATAATCCAAGGTTCCAGAGGTCCCAGATACATCCACAACCGCCCCTGCCTCGGCGACAATATTTCCGGAGAGACGAACTTTTCCACCCGAAAGAACTGAGCCAATTTCCCTCCCAAATGGATCCGGTATCTGCAGTTTTGCGCCTCGGGCAATTAGCTGTGCTGTTGGTGCAAGATGAAGTGTAGGAAGTGCGGTGGTTGTGGACGCCTCCTGCTGTGCCGCCAAAGGAAACTTTCCCCCTCCTTCGATTGTGATGCTACCGGCTGGGGCCTCGATGCTTCCGAAAACGGAAATGGTTTGACCCTTTAGCGAAACACTTCCACCGATGTCGGTTTTTATGGTGGCATCATTGCCAACCTCAATTGACCCGACAGCTTCGACCTCCTGATCTGTGAATGGATCATCAAATCCGAGGGCTACGAGCGAAATGTTTGCGACTGGGCGAACTCCCTCGGGGAGGATGCTTTTTACGAAGGCAGATTCCGCATTTTGGAACAGAGAGTTCACAAGAAGCGATTCGGTTATGGGTCTAATCTGTGTCCCAGGCAGGACTTGAACGGCCGGATCTGTCGAACCAGATGCGCCAGTTGCCCTGATCGAAAAATTGGAAAAGCCCCCTTTCACGAAGAAATCGGGGCTCAATTCCATGATGCCTCCCACCGGCTCCTCGACCTCGCCAATGATCGCTCGGACGGCTTGGAGAGTAAGCGAGCCTCCCAAAACTGATGAATAGGCCTCAAGATACGGAGGAAGCTCCAGCACTCCACCAACCGAGGTTCTTAACTCCGGATCCTTGCCAGCCAAAAGCGAGATAGAACCTCCTTTTCCCTTCAAGGATTTCTTGCCGCTAGCTCCCATGGAAATACCACCAGAGGCACGGATCGCGCTTGATTCATGGGAAAGAATCGAGAAGGCCTCCAAACTTACTTTACCGCCATCAATAGCCCACCGACCCGGCAGACCGGAGAAAAAACCCATAGAATCGCTGGTGACTGTGCCGGAGACATCCAATTTCACACCTTCGCCAATGGCGATAACGCCCGCTCCTTCGATAACAGCCGGTGCAGGCTGCCCTATCAATTCCTCGGTGGCTCTTTGCTCGGCATATTGGAACGGGGAGTAATTGTATGCCGTTGCTGACATTGATCCGCCGGGGATGTGAACGGATGAGATAAACGAAATATTCGTGGCTTTCAGGGTGAGCGATCCTCCTGGAGCCAATTCGAGAGGCTCATCAGCAGTTTCGATGGTACCACCAAGATTTTCTAGGGTAACAAATCCGAACCCGCTCCCTTCCTCGTCAAAGATGGATGAAGGAATCTGCAACATTCCTTCCAATCCTGAATCGTTGGTTTCTGAAGATTTAACACCTCCCACAATCAAAGACGGCGCGCTTAAAATCTGATCCAAATAGACCGTTCCCGCGGGGGTTTCAACAGCCTTTTGGTTCTTAAATCGTAGAGCCAATTCCGAATGACCGGGCGGCGAGTTGAGTTGCCTCAGTCCAGTAATCGTGCCACCTAGCAGTTCTCCCGCCAACTGGGTAACCGGTGAGGCAACATCAATGGATCCACCAGACGCGCCATTGATATTCTCTGCTTCAAGCTGTCCGCCTGATGGTGCCAGTGCATGACGATAACTCTTTAGATTTCCCCACTTCGTAGAGAACGAGTGCGTGAATCCATCGTAGATTCCCTCATAAACCATGTCAGGCGTGGCCTTCGCGATATTCACCAAGCGGCCATCCCTTAGGAGATTGGTCGTTTGAATGAAGCCGCCTTCGTTCCGAGTGTAGCCCCCTGAAACATTCCACTCGGCGCCGGAAGCGAGTTCCACCGAACCGCCCGCCTCAATAGCGATTGTTCCTCCGCGTGTTGTAAGTTGAGCTGCCGTCCGCTCAATAAGATTTGCAACGCCATTTGCGTCGCCGAGAGGCGTTCCCATCCAGAATTTGCCTTCGTAAACGCCTGTTTGGCGAAGATCCAGATGCAGATTTTTTCCTCTAAGGTCGCTTTCCCTCTGTAGAGGCGAGTCAGCGAGTTCGTTGCCGCGTAGTTGGACAGTCAGGAGATAGTGCGAAAGCGGCACAAAAACATCCGGAGTTCCGGACACATCAAGGATCGATCCAGGTGAAAAAACCACTGTTCCTTCCGTGAAAACGAAAGGGGTCCGAAGCGCCGACTGAAGTGTTTCCTCAATCTCGCCGGAGGAATTGAAAATCGTGCGATTTAGGCTTTCGTCATCTCGGTAAGTCCAGACGCCCGATTTGATCTTGACGTCGGCGGAAGGGGCCCAAACGATGGAATCCTCGACAAAAGATATAGAATTTCCTTGGATGTTGATTTGGGAACTCTCAGACAACATGGTTCCTGGCACGGATGCCTTTGAATTGTAGTCCGGCAAGATGCGGGTGAGGCTTTCCTGTCCAAACAAAACTTCCCCCGTGAACTGGGGTAGAAAAATTGATTCGCCATTCCCGAGCGTGCCTGGATTGTCGAAATTCGGATTGGAAACCGCACCATAGCTTGCCGTGAGGTCGATGCGCCCATTGAGGCTGACCGATGTGAGGCTTTCCAAAATTCCGTTTTGTTCGATTCGTTTTCCAGCAATGACGATCGACCCGGCCTTAGACTCGACTAGCCCCGCATTTTGGACTGTTCCGGCATACGGATCGATGCCATCTAGATCAACTGCGCCAACACAGACATCCAATCCTCGGAGGCTTGGGTCGGAGCTGTCATGCTCTAGAACGCCCACTTGAAGGCCTGCAGCAAGGATGGTTTGCCCAGCGGGTGTTGAGATTTCACCTTCGTTGCGAACGTTGGCGCCCACGAGCATGACGCGACCTCCATTTCCGCCGGCAAGTTCGGGACTCATAATTTTGGCACCGCGCTCAACAATAATATCCCCGAGAGTTGCAGGAACATCCGTTGGCGTGAATGTCGGTGTGCCATCGGACCCCCCAGGGACATCGATCGCCGAAAAGAGGAATTGAGCATCCTTATTGTTGAGGAGTCCATTTTTGACGAGATTGTCATTGATCGGTAATGTGGAGGCCACCAAGGCTCGGGCGTTGACTTGGGAACCAGCGCCAAAGAGGATGCCGTTTTGGTTTATGATGTAGACTTGGCCTTGGGCGTTGATTTTGCCCCGGATTTCGGAGGGTTTCGCGGCGGGATCAAAGACTTTGTTAAACGCAATCCACTTCCCCGCATCCACACCGCCGGCGGATTGGTCGAAGTTGAGCGTGGTCTCTTTCCCTACATTAAATGTCTCCCAATGGAGAAGGGCTTGTGAAGCTGTTTGGGTGATGTTGACGTTGTTTCCGGACTGCGTGGGTGTGTTCGCCCCTAGCCACTTTGCGTTGGGGCCAGTGAGAACTTTCAGACCGCCCTCAGCTAGCCCGTTGGGAATTGTGGAAGCGCCAGCGGCAGCCCGGGCAGCAGCTTGAAGCGCACGCATGTCATTTACGGTCTTAGTCGTGCGGGCTAGTCGGTCTTGGGCTCGAACTTTTGCAGCATCTGCGGTGACTGCACCAGCATTGGCCCTAGATTCTGAGGCTCTGCGAGCGTTTCCTGCACTAGCGCCTCCTCGCAAAACATCACCAGCATTCAATTGGGCAACCGGAGTCGTGATAATCCAAGCCAGTAGAATGATCAACGTTATGGCTTGTCGGGATTTTTTAAATCCTTCCAAAGCCTGAAAAACGCGAACACTGCGCAAATTGCTGGAACGCTTAAAAATCATGAATATCTATGAGAAAAATCGGCGAATAATGAATGGGAGCGGATAGAAACTTTGTCACAATTCCGACAAGTTACAAAAAACGTCACTGCGCCTTCTGTGTATGCTCATTGGCTGGAATGCGGGCATCGCTGAGTTCCTCCGAAAAATCCTGAATGAGATTTTGAAACTTCACCCGTTGCACGGCTGTGAATGGTTCACGTGCCAGGATGGCATCACCCAAACCAAACTTTTCGTACCGATCCAGAATGCCCATTCCGATCTTATGCATTTGGATATTTCGGAACTTCTGGTCTTCGACTTGCCTCTCGAGCTTAATCGATTTGGCTTCAAAGATAGCCCTCTGATTCTCTCGTTGAGCTGCCAACTTAGTGACATCCTCGTAGGATTTCTTCCAGTTTGCGAGGGATGCCTGTAACTCCGAAATAGAGTCATCCCGAAAACTGATTTTTTTATTGAGGTCGGAAATCTGAGTGGAAGCTGCATTGCGTTCGGAAACGAGGTCTTTGGTGAGAGTTTCGTTTTTGGAAGTCAAATCTTCGACCTTGCTTTCGGCGGCAATGGTGGCGGCTTGGGCATTGGCGAGTTGACCTTGCGCATCGCGAAGCTTCAGCATGGTATTTTTGAGCGCTTCGCGGAACTTGGCAGTCGGATCCTCCTCAGCAGAGTAAACCGATGGAACGGCGGTTGCGAGCAGACTCAGAATAGCGAGTCCAGAGATGAGATTTTTTTTCATGACGCTTCAGAATTTCGAGTTGATTTCAAAGTAGAGGATATTGGTGTGGTATTGCGGACCAGCTATGCTATCAGCTCCCATCCAGCGTGTTCCGAGGCTAACATTCTCTGATAACGAAAGAATTCCACCAACGGTGAATCCTTTCATGTTAGTTCCACCTAGACCAAAATCAGAGTCATTGAATCCGTCAACTACGGCATCGGAACCGATCCAACGATAACCTAGATTGAGTTGCCAATCCCAGCGCTTCGAGAGGGCAGGCGTGCCAACTCGGAATTCGCCATACCAACCATATGGGCTCCCATCGAAGTCACCGATATCGTCCACGATGCTAGGATCAGCTTCCGCGCGATTATTGATTGCAATACTATTGATATCCGATTTTTTAAAAGCCAGATTCTGAACAAACTCCGATATAAGCGAGACGCGGACTGGCTCAAACCCATCGTAATCCAGGCGCCCCGTAAGGGAAAGGACGTTGAATTTGGTGGCGAGTCCGTAATATTGCCACTGGTTGATGGCTCCAAAATCATTACTGGCATCGGGTAGAATATCACGGATGGCCATGTAGGTGTTCCCCTTCTGAGCAAAAGAAGGGCGACTGCTGTCCGTATTGCTGGCATCACTGCTAGTGAGCGGAGTGTAGGGGGTCGAGAGTTTGCCCTCGATATTATAAAAATTATAATATGCTGCGGCGACTTTGGCCTTCCAATCATCAGCCACTTTCCAGTCGATGCCGGTTTGTACACCCAAAAGGTATTTGTCGTAGCTACTGAATTTTTCTGGTTGGTTTGAGGAGAAGTTGAAATCGGTATTATAAACAACAAATGCGCCACCGGTCGTGAAAACTTGTAATCCCTCAGTCACGTTGCCCTTGACCGTAGCAGCGATACCATCGAAGCCGAGATCGTCATCCCAGATGAGCGGTGTGTAAAAGAAGGGATTATCAAAGCGACCGACCCAAGCACTAGCTGACATTAAATCCTCGTATTTAGAGTCATATCGGAGAAAGGCTCTATCCAACCAGATGGCATACTTACTGAAATTACCACCCTGACCTTGCGTAGCCGAACTAGCAGTGCCCATTCCTTGGTTAGTGGATGTCGGGGAATTGTTCTGGCCCGTGGCAATTCGAAATCCACTCGAGAAATGATCCGCCATCGCAATATCCGCACCGAAACGGGCTCGAAGTTTAAACTGATTGCGATTCTGATCCACATTCAACTGAGGGGCAAATTGGGTTCCTGCCGAATCAAATGGGGCGCCAGTATTAATGGCGTTGAAGTTCGGAAATGCTCCTGTGTTGTCATTACCTGTTGGAAAGAAATCTCCCTCATACCGAACGCGAATATCCAGGAAGGGCTTCACGTCCTGCACCCACTTGGGGAGCCGCACGGCGGAGGAAAGTTGGTTCGAAACTTTATCCGTGGCGAGCTCGAGCTTGATTTCTTCCTTCATCTGATCTTTCACAGGTTGAGGAATGTGGGTAACGCGAATGTCATCTGAAGAAGCGGCAGGGAGCCCACTTTCGACAGGAGTTGTTGCTGCCACCACTTGAACAGCGGCGGCTTGTGCGATGGCAACCATGTCGGTTTGGGACTGAGACCGAACGGCTTCCGCTTCAACCTCGGCTTGGCGGATCATTTCCTTCGCTTCATCTGCGTCAAGAATGCCACGTTTCACGAGCTTGTTGATGAGATTGATGGTGACGTTGCCCGTTGGGGTGGCTGCGCCTTCCGTAGGGAGTGGGGCCTCGACGCTGGCGGGTTTGGACGCTGATGATGGAGCAGCCTCTTCGGCTTGAGTTTTCTGTGAAGGCGTCGGCTCAGGCGTGGCTTGGGGTGCAGGTGTCGGTTCGGATATCGAAACTGGTACAGGTTTTTCAGCAGGCTCGGGCGTCGGGGTGATTTGCGCGTAGTCGAAAACAATCGATTTTTCGGTCTGGGCAACAGCGTAGTCCAGCGCTTTGGCAGTCACTAAGGTGCCGAGCAAAGGCAAAAGGGCAAGGCGAAGGGTGAAGTTGGGAATACTCATGGATTTTTAATTAGGTCGGGTGGCTTGCAGTCGCATGACGATCGGCATGGGCATGCCTTCCGGTGGCGCGCCCTGC
>CAMBAQ010000029.1 GCA_945863785.1 Chthoniobacter flavus | reverse complement strand
GGGAAGTTCAAAATCCTATCGAGGACATTTGCATATCATGGTGTCACCTTGGCGACGACAAGCATGACGGGTTTACCCTCGTGCTATGACCCTTTCAATCTTCCTCTCCCTGGCTTCATTCATGTGCCCGGTCCCCATCCGTATGGGGTCAATTCGCCTTTGGATCCTGAAGCTTTCGGGAAGTGGTGCCTTGAAGAAACGGCACGCATCATCAAAGAAGAAGGCCCAGAAACGATAGCCGCCATGTTCGTCGAGCCTGTCCAAGGCGCAGGCGGGGTCATCCCCCCACCCCCAGGTTATCTACTCAGTTTACGTGAACTTTTGCGAAAAAATAACATCCTCTTTGTGGCCGACGAGGTCATCACTGCATTCGGTCGCGTGGGAGATTGGTTTGCGAGCGGGCTTTGGAATCTGGATCCCGATTTAATAACCCTTGCGAAGGGTATCACTAGTGGCTACCTGCCACTCGGAGCGACAATGGTCAGCGATGAAATCACCGATGTCATTCATAGTGGGGGTTACTTTGCACATGGATTCACTTACAGCGGACATCCAACAAGCGCTGCCGCAGCGTTGGCGAATCTGAATACGATTGAGAGCCTCGGACTAGTGGAACGCGTCCGGTCCGATGTGGGGCCTTACTTTCAGGAAAAACTCCACAGCTTCGCCGAACATCCTGCTGTTGCAGAAATCCGCGGACTCGGACTCATCGGCGCCATGGAGCTCGTGCCTCGTGGCGGCAGAGCTGCCCTGACTCCCACTAGCGCTTTGGGTGTTCGTGCCTCTGGACTCATTCGGAAGGAAGGCACAATTGTTCGGGGCATCCGCGATCTTATCGCCGTTGCGCCACCGCTGATCATTACCCGTGAAGAGATCGATCAACTCTTCGCCTCCATTAGCGCGGGACTCGACAAACTCTGGGACTAAAAAATCTCCGAGTTTGTCTTAAGAGCCTTTGGGAAGAGTGATCTCATAGACTGTTCCTGCCCCTTTACCAGCGCCCTCATGGGCCTCGAGACCGAGTTCTTGATAGGCATTCTCAAGTGCATCGGGATCGTTTCGAAATTGCGGGAAAATTCGTTTCAATCGTTCCTTCACCCAGCGTTTTGCGATTCGTTGATCCAGAGGATGCATTGGTTCCTCGCTTCGGAGGCTGTTGCGCACAAACTCCAAAAAGCCCGACTTCATAACAACCCAGGAAGAAGCAAAATATTTGCCGCAATAAACAGCAGATTGATGGTAAGGAGAACAACGCCCTCCTGAGACCATCGCGTTAATTTTAAACCCGTGTCTTCTGGGTAAATGCGAGCTAGGAGAAAGCCGGCCAAGGCGAGCATCACGAATGCCATCGCCACTTGGAAATAAGCAGATCCCCCTCCCCATGGATTCCACAACCACCAAAGCCGCGCCTTACAGAGGAAGACCAATCCATTTGCGAGCGTGAGGCAAAAGAATCCCGCTGTAATGATCGCCAAGGCATTGCGACCAGCAGATGAAAAAATCTGAGCTGCTGTTTTTTGGCAAAGGCTGAGTAAGGCAAACGCGAGAAGTGGCGGTAAGAGCGGAAAGGAATTCCCCAATTTAAGGGCTTCGGGACCGCAGAATCTCATTGGACCTAGTGGCCAACCGGTGAAAACCGTGAGGGCAATGAAAACCGAAAAAACTACCACTACGATACCGGCACAGGCTCGAGCCTTGGCCAAGCCAGCATGCGTCACGACCCCGATATAAGACAATATTGCAAGAAGTAAAACCCACACAACATCCCACCAAGCGTACGTGCTAGACTCGCGAGTGAGTAGAAATCCGCCTAAGAGCGTCAAAATAACGGAAAGAATTGCAGTTCCTTTTTTCATATTAAGGGCTCTCGGCTTCTAGCAGAGCGGCGCGGCGAATTGCCCGGCGCTTAAAGATCGGGTATGTGACCAAGTAGCTGATCAATGCCGATGGCGCAGACAGAAACAAAGAACCTAAAAGCATCGGAAGCCCGATCCCCAAAAATGTTGTCCATTTCATGAAGTCACTAATATGAAATTCTTTCGCGCCAGTCACCTCCGGCGCGGCATGCAAGAGCTTGAGAATCCACGAGCCAATCTCGTATTCAATCTCGAGTATCACTGGCCAGAGAGGCGTGCACACATCATGCAGTGTCACCGCGATGACTGCGGCAATGGGATTGCATCGCAGAACGTAAGCCACTCCCAAGCAGATGAGGGTCTTCAAACCAAAAAGAGGAGTGAACCCGACAAAGATACCAATGGCGACTCCTCCTGCCAACGAGGTGGGCGAGTCATGCAATTCAAGCAATTTCAAGCCCAGCGACCTAAAATGGTTAATCAGTTTTCGTAGCACGTTTCTTGGAATATCACCCACAAACAATTCCCCATACAACAAAAACGAATAGACTCATTTTAATGTGCCATAGTCTCAGCAAGTCGAGTCAGTTGACTGTAGTCGATCTTGGCATCATCGATTGGAATGGCATCTGGCCACGGAAAAAAGAAATCGGCGATCGCAAATCTCTCGACCCGTTTCCCCAGGAAACCCCGTAAACTTTCCACGTCCACGTTCCCATTAACAAAGGCCACCGGGCGCATTCCAAAGACGGGATGCGTGATCCCTACCACCGCTACGCGAACCACTCCCGGAACGTCGCTCAGAATCGCCTCAATCCTTTCGGGGTGGATGTTTTCCCCCCCCGAGATGATCATTCGATCTCGTCGACCGAGGAGGATTAATTCGTTGTTTTTGTTTAAGGTCCCAACATCACGGGTTGAAGACCATCCCTCGGCATCCGTGATTGATTCCAACTCTCCTGAAGAAGTTAAAACTCCTGTTGCTAGGATCCCTCCCCTCACCTGCACCTCTCCTAATGAGGAAATACGAAGCTCCCTGCCAGGGAGCGGCTTTCCCGCGTGAATCCGAGACGGGCATGCTGTCAGTTTTTCTGTGGTTGTGATCTGCGAGGCCGTCTCGGTCATCCCATAAGTCAAGTGAAGGGGAACGCCGGATTCGATAGCATGATGCACTACTGAGGCTGAAATCGGACCACCTCCAGCAAGCACCGCATTCAACCGATGAAGCGGTGCTCGGTCTAGAAGAAGACGCTCCAATTGAAGGGAAACAACGGATAAATGAGTGATGGCCTGATTGGCAATCTGGGCTTCGAGCGGACAAGCGGCATCCGGTATAAGGATAGTCGCACCGGAGGCAAGACACCGAATGAGAACCGAAATTCCGCTCACATGGTGCAGAGGAAGAGACAGTAACCACCCGCATCCAGGAGCCAGTGGAATGCGTTCTTCGGCACCGGCAGCATTCGCGATATGGGCACCCCAGCGATGAGCAACCGCTTTTGCCGGGCCGCTTGAACCCGATGTGAAGATCAAGGTTCCCACATCATTTAATTCCCTAGGAGGGGAAACTATTTTTTCAAAATCCGATGCCCCATGAATCCCCTGTGCGCCGACATAAGCAGCACGACGCAGGATTTCCATATGAGGCAAACGAGGGCTCAGTGGAGCCACAGGGCGCCCAGAAAGCGAGGCGGCAAGGAGTAGGGCCACATGATCGAAACTTGTCGGCATTGCCGTGACCAAGGGCGAAGATCCCCATTTACCAGCATTCCTGATAACGGCTCGCAAAAAATCGGGCAGTTCGCGAAAACGGATTTTCCTCCCGCTGGCGAGATCGTGCAACGCTACCGAATCTCCAAAGCTATTGGCAGATTCCTCAATCAAGAAGAGTGGATTCATCTACAGATGGAAGTGGGGCAGAGCTACAAAAGGAATAGCGATCGAGAGAAAGTCTCTTCGTGAGCAGATCTTTCTTAATGTGGGAATAAGTGTCGAGACCCGCAGCGCTAATACTCTCCAATGAGGAGGCAAATCGGCCAAGGGCAAAAATACCAACACCTGACTCGTAGCACGCACTCACGACGGATTTCATTCCTAACGAAGCACCGACATCAGCAAAACGGGAACAGGTTGCAAATCCACCCATCAGAGTCGGCTTCAAAACTAAAGCGACTGCGCCACGATAACGTGACAATTCGTCAGCCCCAATATCCCTTAGCGTTTCATCAAGAGCGATCGGGATCGGGCATTGCGCAATCAACTGAGGCAGGGATTCGCCCTTTCGCAATGGTTCCTCCAAATACTCCACAGCCAGCCCCTGCAAATCTTCAGCAACCTGCATGCATGTGGAAAAACTCCATGCTCGATTGGAATCAAGGCGGAACGTACATTCAGAGACATCACGAATAACCGTTAACAAATGCGGCAAAGCATCCAATGGAACGTGGGTGGTCTTGATTTTCAAGCAACGGCATCCCTCCCCCAATGCAAGCTTGGCTTGATCGATGATCTCGGAAACCGTTCCTTGAAGAAGTGCATTGATGGGCACTTCGTTGTGAAGTATCGGCCAGTTTTGAAAGTTCTCCGCTGAAGCCATTACGCCTTCCATAGCGCAGTGCAACGAAGACAAACTGGCAGGGATGGTATCGAGATTCGGATCATTCGAAAGATATCGAACCAGGTCATCGCAGGTTTCCGAACTCCACCCTTGAAGCGGAGCCGCATCACCCCACGCCCCACCGCATTGAAGCAATAGGCCGCGGCGAACATTTCCATTCGTCAGAGGAAGTTCGTAGCGATGGAAAGTCGGAGCGCTCACAAGAGAAGAAAAAGCGACAGAATTGAAGCCATCACAAGACTCAACATGCCAGTGCGCGGAAACAGACCATTTATCAAACGCATGTCTCCGATTCGATACGCAGGCAATAAGACAGCTAATCCTCCGAGGACGCAAACCGACATACTGGCGATTGTCCCAAGCACAGAAAGATGGCCATCACGATAGAACAGCATGATAAAAATGACGGGGGAATAAAGGCCAAGGGCGATCTCCGCGCGCGCAAAGGCTACACCAAAACGAACAGCGAGAGTTTTTTTGTTCACCAAGATATCGGATTCACGATCACGCAGATTATTGAGTGCGATGAGAACCACTGAATAGGACCCCGGAATGCACCCCAATAAAAGAGCAGTGAAAGAAACGGTATGCGCCTGCACGTAGAAGGATCCCCCAGTCGCGACCGGACCAAAAAACACAAAAGTGAAAACATCTCCAAGTCCGAGATACGCTAGGGGAAACGGGCCCGCAGTATAAATAATCCCACAAAAGATCGATATGATGCCGATCCAAAAAACAGGCCAACCCGCTTCATAAATCAAATAAACACCAGCAAAACCCGCCGCAACAAAAGCGAAGAGCATTCCGATAAATACGCTTCGCGGAGAAAGGAGCCCAGATGAGGTAACTCGTATGGGGCCTAATCGGGCTTCAGTATCTGCCCCTTTTTTTGCATCCCAATAATCATTTGCGAGATTCGTTCCGACTTGAATACCGATAGCTCCAAGTAGAGCGGCGATGGCACTCGCGAGATGGCCCTTTCCCAGCGAGTAAGCGAGTGCTGTTCCCAGCATCACAGGGGCTAGGGCAGCGAAGAGTGTCTTGGGGCGACTGGCAAGGAGCCAAAGCCTCGTTTGACTCAGGAGGCTATCACTCACGGACGTTTGGGAAATTTTCCGAAGTCGGGTTTCCGTTTTTCCACAAAGGCATTCCGGCCTTCCTGGCCTTCTTCGGTCATGTAGTAAAGGAGCGTGGCGTTACCGGCGAGTTCTTGCAGTCCAGCTTGCCCGTCGCAGTCGGCATTGAGAGCTGCCTTCAAGCAACGAATCGCCAGCGGGGACTTTTCAAGAATCTCACGACACCATTGCACCGTTTCCATCTCGAGATCCTCATAAGGAACCACCTTGTTCACGAGGCCCATTTCGAGAGCTTGGTTTGCATCATAGGTGCGGCAAAGAAACCAAATCTCGCGGGCCTTCTTTTGACCTACAATGCGAGCGAGATAACTGGCGCCGAATCCTCCGTCGAAAGAACCGACTCGAGGTCCAGTCTGACCGAACTTGGCATTATCTGCAGCGATTGTCAGATCACACATGACATGCAAAACATGACCTCCTCCGACCGCCCAGCCTGCAACCATCGCAATGATAGGTTTCGGGCAAGTGCGAATCTCCCTTTGAAAGTCTAAGACATTCAATCGCTCGACTCCACCCTCGTCGGAGTAACCAGCATCACCGCGAATCTTCTGATCCCCACCGGAACAAAATGCCAATTCACCCTCGCCAGTCAAAATCACTACACCGATGGAAGAATCGTCGCGTGCATCTTGAAGAGCATTTCGCATTTCATGAACAGTGAGCGGACGGAAAGCATTGCGGCACTCAGGACGGTTGATGGTGATTTTTGCAATCCCCTCCGCCTTTTCATAGCGGATGTCTTCAAATTGCAATGCGGTTTTCCAATCGAGAGCCATCTTCATATCTCATCAAAATAAACAAGACCTGCACGGCTTCCAATGCCGAAATTCACTAGCTTCAGTGTTGAAGAAAATCCACCACACATCGAGCTGCATCGAGCGGTTTTTCAATCAGGATCTGGTGACCAGTGCCAGCGAGGATTTGAAAACAAGCTTCCGGGATTTTCTCAGCCAGCTTTTTGGATATCTGAGCGTATTTCTCATCATCAGCACCTGCTAGGAATAAGGATCGTCCGTGGAATTCACCAAGCGAATCCCATAACGATGGAAGAACACCAGGGCTCCATCGCATAAGAGATTCAGCCAAAGTTTGAGGGGTTTGCTTCATTCTCGACTCGATGAAACTGCTCTTCATTTCCAAGCTTCGGGTTTGAGATTTGAAAACCGGCAATTCCCACCAGTCGCTCAGAAACTGACGAAATGCAGATTCGGAAGTGATGCCCCTCAATCGAGTGGCAAGCTGGCAATCGAGCACTTTTCTCTGGTCACGTTCACTTTGAATATCAAGGCCTGCCGAAGTGGAAATCCCAACAAGTCCGGAGAACCTGTGGGCATCTGAAAGAATGGTCTGCAGTCCTAAACGCCCTCCGAGGGAATATCCGATTAAAGTAACAGCCCCTAAATTCTCTACATCGAGAAGGGCGAGGATTTGACTCTCGAATAAATCCACAGGAACAGAAAAGCTTTCACCATGTCCGGGAAGGTCTGGAGCCAAAATCGAGAGATTTGGGTTGAGCGCTAATGCTGCGCAAGCAAAGGTGTCCCAATCGGAACCCGTCCCCATGAAACCATGAAGACACAACCATGCTGGAGCGGTGGGGTTTCCCCAACGATGCAGTTTTAGCGAGGCCATTTGAGATCGAGTTTGCAGATGTGATCCGCGATAACCTTGTGAAGTCTCTCGTTCTCTTCACGATCCGTCACACATTCCACAATCCGGGGGCCATTCAAAGGCGCGCTTAGCAAATCTTCTAAGGCTGAAATGGAAGTTGGGCAGTGATACTGGATTCCAAACTGAGCCGCAGCGTGCGCAAAACCAAAGTTGTGCGGGGTTTCCCAATATTTCTCTCGTTTATCAGGTTTCACTGGTAGCGGGAGGAAGCGAAAGATCCCGCCACCATGATTGTTCACAATCACCAACGTGACTCGGCGATCTAAGAGAAGGGGTAGCGAATTCAAGTCGTGTAAGGCAGACAGATCGCCAATAAGTGCAAGAAGCGGGGTATCACTAGCCATTGCGATGCCTGCGATAGTTGCGATATTTCCATCAATCCCACTCGCGCCACGATTAACAAAAACAGCGCGACCCTTAACATCAAAGGTCTCAGCAGAGGCATCGAAATCTCTCACGGGCATCGAATTTGCAAGAAAGAGATTGTGGTCAAGCTCTGAAGCAACACGAGCTACGACGCGGCAAATCTCCGGTTCAGAAAGCCCCGTTTTTTTTCTCAACTGTTCCTGAAGAACCCCTGCCGCGGCATTATCCGCAGACTTCCATGCAGACGCCCAGCCATCAATCGATGGAGGAAGTGGGGCAATGGACCTGCAAAATTCCAATACCCCCATTTTAATAACTCGGGGTTTTTGATCCCAGGGATCGAGAGGTAGTGGCGATTCCCTAACCTGAATATAGTCGTCGCCATGACAAGTGCTCAGCCATTTTCCGATCCGCTTGGAAACAAGTGCACCGCCGAAATGCAGAACACGCGTGGGTGATGGAATATCGCTCCTCTGTAAAAGCCAATCACCATGCCGAATACCTCCCCAAATGAGACGAGCACCAGACAAAGCATCACAAAAAACAGGCCATCCAAGACGTTTGCTCCATTCAATAACCTCTTGAATACGAACTTGCTCGCGAGCGGAGAGCCTTCCAATCACAACAACTCCGAAGTCACATGAGAAAAAGGAGTTGAGAGAAATTGGCGGGTTTAAAAGTTCGGATTGAGGGTGATTAATTGGATCTATCAACAACGACGTTATTGCGACGCCCTTCTCCAGTAGTGGTTCACGAATGGGAACATTCAAGTGAACTGGACCAGGATTCGTTCCCGTTGAGACACCCACTGCCTCGGATAATGCGGCGATAAGAGTCTCCTTCGAACTCTTGGAATCATCCGGGCAAGGTAGATCTTTGGCTAAACGAACAAAGGATCCAAAGATCCCTGGCTGGAGAATTGTTTGATTGGCGCCTGTGCCACGGAGTTCCGGGGGTCTGTCGGCCGTCACAAAAATAACGGGTACGCCAGAATGAGATGCCTCAACGCAAGCAGGCAGAAGATTAGCCACAGCAGATCCACTGGTTGTAATGCAGACTGAGGGAAGCCCAGTTGCCATCGCATGCCCGAGCGCAGCAAAGGACATTCCCCTTTCGTCATAATGAATGGTCACCGAGACATCATCAGTTTCGGCAAGAGCTGCAATGAGTGGAGATGATCTGGCTCCAGGACTCATAAAAATTCTCTGAACGCCGAGCTGTCGCAATCCATCAATCACCATGCGACCCCATTCCCGATTAGTGAGTGGCGAATCACTCATGGGGCTAGGATATGGATGACTCCGGAGATTTTATCTTCGAGTTCCATCCATTCGCGTTCGGCATCTGAACCTTCAACGATACCTGCACCTGCAAAAACGTTGAGTCGATTTTCAATCCTATGCATGGATCGAATCGCTACGCAGAATTCGGCATCGTCTCGAGAAATCCAACCAAGAGGACCAGCATACCAACCTCGATCAAAAAGTTCGTTTTTTTCAATAAAGCTACGGGCTTCCAAAGTAGGCGAACCACATGTGGCTGGAGTCGGATGCAATGCTTCCAGTATCGCCTCATCGGACAATCCATCCGCAAGTTCCCCTCGGAGTTGGGTGCGCAAATGCTGAAGCCTCGAGAGCTTGAGAACGGCCGGTTTTTCATCATGAGAAAAGTCTGCACAGATCTTGCGGAATGCCCGAGCCAACTCGTCTACCACAAGCCGATGCTCGAGTTGTTCTTTGGTAAACTCTCTCAATTGGGATTCCAAACGCGTGTCTTCCGCTGGATCGAGGCTACGTGGTCGAGTGCCAGCGACAGCCTCGCTTTCAATAGATCGCCCCTGTCGGCGATATAGCTGCTCAGGGCTCGCTCCCAGAAAAGCACCAGATGTATTTGTCGGTTCAAAACAAAAGTGAAAACAGGCAGGGGTCTCCCCCATCAGCAACGCCAACAACGCATACGGGGAGATTTGTTCCGCCAACTCGAATGTGGATTGACGTGCTAGAACGACCTTTGCCAGATCGCCAGCAGAAATTTGACCGAGGGCCATGTGGACGGCATCTGACCACAGCGAAAAATGGGGTTGGTCGGATCTGGTGAGAATGCCAGGTTTCCTTTGCTTGGGACTGCTATCAATCCCTTTGAGCCATGTGGAAACAACAGATGTTTCAAAATCATCGCGAGTGAAGTGGATCGCAAGCTTGGTCAAATCCCCCTCGCGGGTGACTTCGACCTTGGGAATGAAATAAACCTCATTAGGAAAAGGCCATTTCTCTGAGCTGGAGTGGAGAGCAAATCGGGAACCGCCGTAAACTCGAATCCCGGAATTCGACTTTGCAAGTAAGGCAGAAAGTTCTGTCATGCTTCCTGTGGCTACTTGACCAAAAGCCGATAATGGAGCCCCACCGCTCCGCGAGCGCCAAAAGATTTTAGGAAAAAGGGGAGCAGATTCGAGCCAAAGCGGACTCAAAGAGAAGTCGTCATTAATGATCCACTCGCGCCGCAAAACACCCTCTGCAGAGGCTAGGTCGCCTGCGGATGGGCCCTCTAAATGAGTGCATGCGCCAAGGAGCAACGGTTTTGGAGACAGGGATGCATGAGGTGTCATTCTTTTTATATTACGATAGGAATCGACTCAAAGGTGTGGATTCATTTCAGAATCTGAATAAAAGATAGCACCAGCCACGCTATGACAAGCCCTGCCGCACACACCCTCACCCGACGGATCCAATTTGCTGACACCGACGCGGCTGGCGTCGCTCACTTTTCCCGTTTACTAGTCATGGTTGAAGAGGCTGAGCATGCTTTTTTGAGCTCCCACCAAATCCCCATTCTGACGGAAACTTCGGCTTGGCCATGCGTATCTCTCGAGGTGAGCTATGTCGGGATGTGCAAATTCGGGAACGATATCACCATCGAGTTGCGCGTTTTAAAAGTCGGCACAAGTTCTGTCACCTACGAGTTCCTCGCTACACTAAACGGATCCACACAACCATCCCCCGTCTTTTCAGGAAAAATAGTCAAATGCCATATAGTGCCAACGCAAGGAGGGGCGGTTCCGATTCCGGAATCAACTCGCCAAATATTCAACCGGTTCGTGGTAAAGTCAGCCTGAGATTCAGTCTTTCGCTGGCGCAGCAACAGCAGTCGATTCCGGAGGATTTTCTCCAAACTCACCTCTCTGAAGGTAATGGCGATAGCGCTCTACAATACTAGCCACATATTGCTTTGTGAGTGGAAAATCCATGACCCCCTTTAGATCTTCCGCGGTGAAATCGGTAATGGGGCCGGAACTTTTTTCCCAACGCTTCACACGAGTGCGTCCCGCATTGTACTCGGCCAGTGCAAATGGAATCGGATCATCTTTGTGAGCCCAATGCTTGATGGCTCGACCAAGGTACCATGTGCCTATCTCAATGTTTGTCTTGGGATCGAAAAGATCTGTTGGCACGAAAGTCTCGACCTTTTCTGCTTTAACCCAATCCGTTGCTGCCACCTCAGTGATTTGCATCAGGCCTCGCTCTCCGTGGCTTCCTTGCATTTGAGGTTGAAATCGAGTTTCACGCCATATCACAGCCTTGACGAGTGAAGGGTTCACTCCATGGCGTGCCGACGCTTGGGCAATGAGAGAATCATATCGAGTGAATCGAACATGGAAGATCAGTTCTTGGACTAAATAGTCACGTAGAGGGCTGCGCCGAATATAAAAGTAAGACGCCGCAAGCAGCAGGCTGGCGGTAACAAACAGGGCAACAAGTATCCCAAGCCGTGCAGGGCGGAACATGCCTGCCAATCTACATCGTTAGATTCAGAAAATCAATTCTACGATCCAACACCCGTTTTGCGCTTTTCGGCTAGGGGCATCATCATGCATGTTGAACACATGTTGAATTACATCTGGCTTGGGCTCGTTCTCGTCGCCGTTCTTCTTGGAGGGTTTACTGGTCATTTGCAGGAAGTGACCAACGCTGCTTTCGACGCTTGCAAAAATGCAGTGATGACTATCGCTCTTCCTCTCGCTGGAGTCATGGCTCTGTGGCTTGGCCTGATGAAGATCGCTGAGAAATCTGGATTGGTGAACCTCCTTGCAAAAGCGCTTCGTCCCCTCCTCTGCTGGCTCTTTCCCGATGTTCCAGCAAACCACCCTGCCATGGGGTCTATGGTCATGAATATGGCAGCAAACATGCTCGGTCTCAGCAATGCAGCAACGCCACTAGGACTGCGGGCAATGCAAGATTTGGAAAAACTCAATACCCGTCCAGGAACCGCTACAAATGCCATGTGCACATTTCTGGCCATCAACACCAGTTCCATTCAACTCATACCGGCCACGACTGTAGCCCTCCTTGCCGCCGCTGGATCCAAGAATCCTACGGCCATTATCGGAACCGCATTTTTTGCCACCTGCTGCTCAACTCTAGCTGGCATTCTCGCCGTGAAGACACTTGAGCGCTTGCCGATTTACGCTCTGCCACCGTCGGAAAAGCCGATCAATGAAAGCACAGAAGAGACCTCCTCCAACGAAAAAACTTTCGTCTCACCAACGTGGTGGGGCAATCTCGTCCTCATTGCCTTTGCTGGATGTTTTCTCTGGTTTGGCTGGAACTTCATTGTCTCATCGCACGAGTCAAAAAGTCTGCTCGTGAGCGTGGTGGAAGCCGTATCGTATTTAGCCATCCCTTTTCTCATCGCCTTTTTTCCCCTCTACGCCTCACTTTGCCGCGTTTCCGTCTACGAGGAATTTATTGAGGGAGCAAAAGAGGGTTTTCAAGTCTCGGTCAGAATCATTCCCTATCTGGTCGCCATCATCTCAGCAGTCGCCATGTTTCGAGCCGCAGGAGGAATCGACATGCTGGCGAAAGCTGTAGGACCAATTCTTACCGCCATCCAACTGCCCACCGAGCTCTTTCCCTTGGTCCTTATGAGACCCCTTAGCGGGAGTGGGTCGAATGCCATTTTTGCAGAATTATTACAGAGCCAAGGTCCAGACAGCCTCATCGCGAAAATGGGTGCGACGGTCCTCGGTAGCACCGAAACGACATTTTATGTCATCGCTGTCTATTTTGGTTCAGTCGCAGTTAGACGGAGTCGCCACGCTGTCCCTGCCGGACTCATCGCCGATATAGCGGGTGTTATCGCATCAATCATTATCTGCCGCCTCGTTTTTGGAAACTGATACGCTCGCCTCCGCACAAGTGCCGTATGATAGCGATTTGCGGATTGCCTCAATCGAGTAGGATTAGTAATTGTAATTTGTTATGTCATTTTCTACACCAAAACTTCCAGCCGTAGGCATCGTTGCTAATCTTTCTGAAGAAGACCGTGATACACTCAGCTCCTACGGTACGTTTCACTTAGCTCAAGTAGGAACTGTTGTCATCGAGCAAGACCAATCTCTCGGAAAGCTTTTCTTTACCCTATCCGGCTTGATGCATGCTCGCCGCGTCGATGGCGGAAATGATATTTTGCTAGGGAAAATTGAAGCTGGCGAGTGGGTTGGAGAAATCGATCTTTTTGATCCTTCTAACGCAGTTTGTTCCGTCATAGCTGTCGAGCAAACCCAGTATTGGGTTATTAATCGTCAAGACTTGGAGGAGTTTCTTAATAACTACAACTCAGCAGGAATCGTACTCATGATTGGTCTGGCGAACACTCTAAGCAAGAGAATCCGCGGAATGACTGAGAAACTTGCGGAGCAAGCTGACATTAACAAATTTCGCGATATGACGTTGGAATTTGAGTAAAAAGTCGGCCTTGTTTATAACAGCAAAAGATAACCCTGACTGACTTACTGATCTTCGCGCCGATCATCGGCGCGTTCTTCAAAGCGCGTGTATTCCTCAAGGAAGGTGAGATTAATATCTCCTGTTGGGCCATTACGCTGTTTCGCGATAATGAGCGTGGCCTTACCAGCAGCCTCTTTTTTGGTTTCCTCGTCCTCGGCGTAGTATTTTTCACGCACGAGAAGTCCGACAACGTCGGCATCCTGTTCGATTGTTCCCGATTCACGGAGATCGCTGAGACGGGGGCGTCCCTTGCCGTCACCTCCTGTGCGTTGTTCGGGATTTCGGTTAAGCTGGGCAAGGACGATGACAGGAATTTTTAACTCCTTCGCAAGAGCTTTGATGCCGTAGGAAATTTCCTGAATTTCAATCTGACGATTGTCCTGTCCTCTTTTTGAGTTCGAGCGGAGGAGCTGAAGATAATCAATCACGATTAACTCAATCTTTTCACGATTACGTAACCGCCGGGCTTTTGCCCTCAACTCCAGAATGCTCAGGCCTGGCGTGTCATCGACGAAAATTTTCGCTTTAGAAAGCACGCCAGCAGTGACACTGATGCTAGTCATCTCATGCTTGCCGAAGAATCCTTCGCGGATTTTTTGTCCATTCACTCGAGCGCGTGAGCAAAGCAATCGCTGTACGAGTTGTTGAGAGCTCATTTCCAGGCTGAATACAGCCACGGGCTTATTGCCATCGATAGCCACATGTTCCGCAATATTCATTGCGAAGGCGGTCTTTCCCATCGAGGGACGTGCCGCAATTACAAACATTTCACCTTCGTGAAGACCATTCGTCATCCTATCGAGAGATGCGAAACCCGTCGGGAGCCCCGTAATGCTACCTCGCGTGGTAACCAGTTTCTCAATGCCATCGATGGCCTGATCGACCATTTCCTTAAGCGTGGGCATCGTGGAACGAAAGCGTTCCTCACCGATTGAGAGAACCTTGGCCTCGACTTCGTCGAGAAGGATTTTCACATCACCCTGCTCTTCATAAGAACGGGTCACGTATTCTGTGCAGGTTCCGATCACTTGCCGAAGGAGGAACTTTTCCCGAATGATCTCCCGGTAGTAATCCGCATTGGCAGCGGTGGGAACAAAAGTAAAAAGTTCGGTGACAATTCCGGCACCGCCAACTTCATCCAGCATCCGTCGATCTTCGAGAATTTGAGTGAGCGCAATCAGATCGATCGGGCGACCCGTATTCCGCATCTCCACAAGCACCTCAAATATCTTTTGATGGGATGGGAGGTGAAAATGCTTCGCCTCCATCTGCGAGATGCAATCGTCGAGGACCGTGGCCGAATGCAAGATCGAGCCTAGAAGGCCCTTCTCCGCATCGATGCTTTGAGGGAGAGCCCGGTGAACGTCGGGCAGGTAAGCACTGGCGCGCTGATTGTAATCAACGTTTTTTTTCTTTTTACCTTTCCCTTCCCCAGCGCCATTCGCGGGTGAATTGTTGCCTGCGGTTGGCTCAGCAGCTGATGAAGGCATGGATAAAAATAAGTAAAATGACGAAGTTAAAACCGAGGGGGAATTAGCTAAAGAGGTTATCTCGAATTTGCCAAAAGAAAAACGGGAAAGTTATCTCAATTTGAGACAACTTTCCCG
>CAMBAQ010000028.1 GCA_945863785.1 Chthoniobacter flavus | reverse complement strand
GCTCGCATGTCGAGGATGATTCGTTGGCCTCGTAAAAAATCGGATCAAACAAACTAAATGCAGATTACGAAGATCTAGCTCTCGCGGCTTAATTAGCCACGACGCATTCCAGCCAACGCCTGCTAGGCCGGAGTGTGACGACAGCAGGCTGGCCCGAGCGGGTGCAACCGCCGCCACGGGTGAATCGATTACGTGGATGCTTTGGAGAGGGATGCGTGACGGTTCGCCCGCCCACTCCGAGATTAAAGATCGTCTAAACATGTAGAAGGTTGTGTGGATTGCCTTAAGGACACGGGTTCGACTCCCGTCGCCTCCACCACTCTGAGTATGAGTGGTTTGCGAAAGGGTGAAAACAAAACGGGAACGCATTCGCTATCCTTTGCCAACACTTACAGAGATTCGTTTGTGTCGTCGGCACTTCTTTCTTTTGGAGATTTCTGGCAAGAAGAATCCTCTTTGCAAAGATTTTTCCGAGCGTCCAAACCAGTGCTGTCGATGGGGAGGGGGTCAAACTTCCGACTGCCCCTCTCCGTTCTTCAATCCAAGAAGCTTGAAGAATAAAAATGCCGAGTCTATTTCGATGTAACCAGCTTCGCTTTTGAAGCGATTGACATTTGTTTTGAGAGGTTGTCTATTTAAATTGCCGTTTTTGGTGGGAGCCGTGTCGTCACCAGACTTGGAAACAGGGGCGGGAACGTCTATCGTCCTTCCGTCGGCGGCAGAATTGCTTACAAACGGTGTAAGAAGCAAGCGGTTCTCTTGGCTTTTTTTTACGATTCTCGGGCGTTCGCGAGGATCTACATCGTCGAGCGCGGTAGCGTCTTTTTAGAACGGAATGTGCAGTTCGCACTGTCCATACTCCTCAGTCCACTTCAGGAAACCGAAGTCTGCAACGCCATTCAAGTGCTGTAGGCCATCAGCGTCATGAGGACCTTGACTCCGACATTCGCAACGAAATTCATTCCATTGAGATGCTTGATTGGCCCAACTCTCCCGAATCGTATCCCAAGTCAACGGATGAAGGAGCATTGCCAAAAGCGAGGTGCAAAGGCAGACTGCCGCACATGAATTCCACTCCACACATTGCCGCTACAGCTCCTGCTAAAGTCGAACTCGAAGCCGGTAAGGACTATTGGTTTTGCACCTGCGGGCTATCTGCGACGCAGCCTTTCTGCGACGGATCACACAAAGGGAAGGGATTTACTCCGCAGAAATTCACAGCCGAAAAGACCGGTCCAGCTTGGCTTTGCCAGTGCAAGCAGACTGAGAACGCGCCGTTTTGTGACGGCGCGCACAAGGCGCTCATTCAGCCCGAACAGTAAAAATCTGCTGCCCGTTTGGGGCTCTACTCAAGCGTGTCGTCGAGAGCGGCAAGGAGTTCTGCAATCGTGGATGATGTTTCGTCGCCCATGTTTGAGATGCGGAATGTTTTACCTTTGATCTTGCCGTAGCCGCCGTCGATGACGAAGCGATGCTTCTCGCGGAGGCGCTTGATCCAAGCCGCCACGTCAATGTCGCGGTTGTTTTTCACGCACGTGAGCGAGAGTGAGCGGTAGCCCTCGGGAGCAAAGAATTCGAATCCGCGAGCCCGAACCCATTCGTGGACTTGCGCGTTGAGCGCGGCGTGGCGCGCATGGCGGGCCTCGACACCCTCAGTGAAAATATCGTCGAGCTTGGACTCCAAGGCGTTGATAAGCGGAATCACTGGCGTGCTCGGTGTCATATCCTGCTCTTGGTTTTTCGCAAACTCCACAAAGTCGAAGTAGTATCCACGATCCGGGATGGATTCCGCGCGCTTCATGGCGCGTTCGGAAACAGCAAAGAGGGCGAGGCCGGGAGGCATGGCTAGGGCTTTTTGGCTTCCTGTGAGAAGGACGTCGATGCCGAGTTCGTCCATCGGGATCGGCTGGGTCGAAAAGGAGGAAACGGAATCGACAACGAACATCACATCAGGAAACTCGCGCAACACGGCGGCGATTTCTGGGAGAGGATTGCGAACACCGCAGGAGGTTTCGTTGTGAATGAGGGTGAAAGTATCGAATCCACCTTCGGCGAGTTTTTCGCGCACCATATCGGGTTTGATCGCTTCACCCCACGCGACTTGAAGGGCGACGGCCTCCTTGCCGCAACGCTTGCTGACGTCCACCCACTTGTCCGAAAAGGCTCCGCAGGCAGCGTTGAGGACTTTTTTGGTAGTGAGGTTGCGGATGGATCCCTCCATCACTCCCCAGGCCGACGAGGTGGAAAGAAAAACAGGACGGGTGGTGCCGAAGAGAGTTTGAAGGCGGGGCTGAATGCCGGCGTAGAGTTTTTTAAATTCGGATCCCCGGTGGCCAATCATGGGGGCGCACATGGCGCGGAAGGTTTTTTCAGACACTTCGACCGGACCCGGTATGAACAGTTTGATGTGTGGTGTGGACATGCAGAAATGAGGCTACGCAAGGGAGGTGGGTGCTGACCAAATAAAATTTCATTGGATCGCAGGAATTTCCCGGATTTGCATTTCGGAACGCATGGGATCATGATCCGGCTTTCATCGATTCCAAACTTCTCATGTCCGCCAAAAAAACCAGTTCCTCCGTGTATTTTATCACCGGATCGGATGATGCCGCCGTCAAAAAAGCGGCCAGCGCACTTGCGGCGAAGCTGGCTCCAGGCGCCGATGCCTTCGGTTTGGAGGTCATTGATGGAGGAGTCGAAACCGTGGACGCGGCCGTATCCCAGTTGCAGGAAACTTTACAGGCCCTAGCCACGCTTCCCTTCCTTGGCGGTAGCAAGCTCGTGTGGTTGAAAAGCGCGACATTTTTGGCCGATACCGTGACTGGCGGATCAGAAAGCGTCCTCGCGCTGCTCGAGAAGCTTTGTGATTTCATTGATGCTGGCATGCCTGGTGGAGTTACTTTTTTGGCCAGTGCCATCAAGCCAGACAAGCGACGCAGCGCCTACAAGCGACTCACCAAGGCGGGGGTGACGGAGCTGCACGACAAGCCCGACTTGGGATTCCGCGCGGGTGAAGAGGAGGTCATCTCTTGGACAGCGCAGCACATTCGTTCTCGCGGACTGAAGATCTCCCGTGAGGCCATCGAGGCGCTTGCGGCGCGCGTGGGACTGGATTCTGGTCAACTCAACAACGAACTCGACAAAATCGAGACGGCCTTCGGAACCGGACACCCGATTGAGGCGAGGGACATTCGAGAATTGGTGTCCGCGACTCGCGAAAGCGGGATCTTTGATATTGGGAACGCCATATCTGCACGCGATCTTCCGCTCGCGCTAGAGACGCTCCAACAATTGCTGGCGCAGGGAGAGAAGGGCGTCGGCATCCTTCTGGCGTCTATCGTCCCCACGGTGAGAAATCTGTATCTCGCTAAAAATCTCCTCGTCAGGCATAAGCTCCACCCGCCTGCGGAGCCCCAATTTTTTGCGGGGGTATTGAATAAATTACCAGCCTCGGAGACCGATTATCTGCCGCGCAAGAAAGACGGTGGCATCAACACTTACGGGCTCGGTGTAGCTGCTCGCAGCGCTTCGCACTACGCACTCGAAGATCTCCAAAAAGCCTTCCACAGTTGCGCCGAAGCAAACTGGCAACTCATCAGTGGTCAGGGCACAGACGAAACGATTCTTACCCGGCTACTCGTAGGCTTCATGTCTCGCTGAGAGGCGGTAACAAATTAAATATCTGCCGTCCTGGAAGACAGTAGGTTAGGCATCGGCGGCGCTTCGTTAATCCTGAAAACGGCTTTTGAAAAAGGTCGTTTTGAGCGGGTAGTTAGATGCACAGTAGAGGTGTGAAAAATCCGCCACCGCGCGACCTCCACAAAACGATGCGATCAAATACAGTCCGATTTTCGCTTCTGGAGAGATAAAATTGGATGTCACGCTGAAAGCGGTGCCGTTGTTTACAGGAATGACGTCATTTTTTGTATGGTTGAGAGCATTGAGTTTTGAAAAACGTTCCGCAGAGGTGATGGAATTCGATTATGAATCACCCAATGCTGGGGTTCACTCGATTTGGATTCGGTGGTTTTCGCGTTGGAGCTGGCCGAAGAAGCACTGGCCATGTGCGTCTCCAGCTATCCATTTCTCCCGCGAAACGCAAAAAAATCGAGTCTATCGCAAAGCTAAAGAATATCAGTCTTTCTGAAGCAGTTGAGCAGTTAGCGGTTGCGGTCTAATAATGATCATAGAGGAAATAGCCTAAGGGACAGCTGCAGACACGCGTGCACTGGGTATTTGAGCTTTAGAAAAGCTCCAGCTCACTCCTTCAGGTCGTGGATTTTTTTGTGAACTCTTGTTCCCATGGCGGCGGCGGCGAAGGCTAGGCCTATCACGAATCCGAACCAGATTCCTCGCGCACCGTATTCCAATGGGAAAGCCGCTACCCATGAGGTCGGTAAGGCTAATGCCCAATAGGATATCATTCCAATGAGGAAGGGAACCTTGGTGTCGGCAAATCCACGAAGGGCGCCGGAGGATACAATCTGGAGACCGTCGAAAATCTGAAAAATTCCGGCAAGGGCGAGTAACTGTACGGTCAAGGCGCGGACAGCAGCATCCTCCACAAAGCAATCGGCAATCGAGTTACCCATTGTGAGATAAATTGCGGCGAAGATCGACATCACAAAAACGGTCATTCCCAGCGCACCTCGAATGATGGGACGAATCAGTTCCTTATTACCCGAGCCTCTGGCTTGGCTGACTCGCACGCTGACCGCTTGGCCGATACCTAGCGGGACCATGAATGTGGTCGCGGCACAGGAGAGCGCAATCTGGTGCGCGGCGAGCGGAACCATGCCCAGCCACCCCATCATCACTGATCCGATGGAAAACCCTGTGACTTCCGAGAGGTTCAAACCTGCAGAATGGATGCCGATGCGGAAGAGGCGACGGGACTCAGCGACGAAGCCCGGTGCTAGCCAATGTTTCGGCCAAATCCCAGTGAGGGACCGCGAGCAATAAAGGAGCACGCCGAGCATCGCGGCAATGCGACTCAGAAGGGTTGCTAATCCCGCTCCGGTGAGGCCCATCGCGGGCGACCCCATGTTTCCAAAAATGAAAATCCAATTTAAAAACACATTCAGAAAGACAGCCCCGATCATGATCCAGAAGGGAGGCCATGGCCTGGCTAGTGATTCGCAGACATTTTTGGCTGTTCCCGTGATGAAAATAGGAATGAACGACCACGCGCAGAGAAGAAAATAGCCACCGACGGCGTGGTTGACCTCCGGAGGTTGGCCGAGGACATGGAGAAAAGGAAGGGTGACATGGGCGGTCACCGCTAGAGCGCCACCCATCAAAAGAGACAGTAAAATTCCTCCACGTAGGCTTTCTCCAGCAAGTTCGGGGTTGCCGCTTCCGAAGGCATGCGACGCGCGGACGCTCACAGACGAAAGCAACCCGAAGCCGAAGACCAGCGGCACGGACAGAATCGTATTGGCAAAGGCGCATGCAGCGAGAGGGAGGACACCGACCCAGCCCACCATCACGGTGTCGACTAACCCCATGAGCATCTGGCCAAGGAATCCCGCCACGATGGGGAAAGCCAGGGCCAATGTTTTGCGATTTTCTCCGCGGTGGTTCGAAATCAAGCTTCCTCCACAATGCGGTGGAAGCGCTCGATGGATGCAGCCAATCCGGTGACTGGATCAATGACCACCAGCGCTCCGCAAACTTTTGCCTGACCTCGACCGACTGGGAATTTCGAGGGCATGCAATCCAGAAACTTTTGAATCACGGGGCCATGTTCTCGGCCGAGAATAGAGTTCACGGGGCCGCACATGCCGGCGTCACACAAGAAGGCGGTCCCGCCGGGGAGGATTTGTTCGTCAGCAGTCTGAACGTGCGTGTGCGTTCCGACCACGGCCGAAACCTTTCCATCAAGGTAGCGTCCGACTGCGATCTTCTCGCTCGTTGTCTCCCCATGCACATCCACAAAAATGACTGGCGTCTCCGCACGCAAGCGCTCGACTTCGGCCATCGCGGTCGTGAAGGGATTTTCCAGAATCGGTTGCATGAAGGTACGGCATTGCACATTGAGCACGGCAATTTTCCCCTTGGCCGTATCAAGTACGACGCTGCCGCTTCCGGGGGTTCCAGCCGGGTAATTGACAGGACGCAGGAGGCGCGGTTCGGTGGCGATGTAGGCGGTCGTTTCCTTTTGATCCCAAACATGGTCGCCGGTGGTGATGACTGCCACGCCGGTTCGGAGGAGATCGATCGCGATTTTAGCGGAAATCCCGCGCCCATTGGCCGAGTTCTCGCCATTGACCACGACGAAGTCGGCGAAGCCTTCCTTCAAGACCTGCGAAACAACGTATTTTGCAGCCGTGCGGCCACACTCACCCACGATATCACCGAGAAACAGAAGACGAATCATTAATCCTTTTTATAGCAACTGGGAGCGAACGCATTTAAAAAATCCCTGTGAGAACGTATCATTTTCTTCCGCTCCTTTTTTTGGGCTCCCTTTCGTTGGCTACAGCGAAGCTCACGCCTCTCGCTCCGAAGCCCGATTGGCATGATCTCGACAAGTACCAGCAAACCATCACGCGCGGCGAATTCACGGATCTCCTCACCCACATCTATGCGCCCGGTGGAGCTGCGAAAGGCCTGATCGATATCACTTCCGGAAGTGCAAAAATTAGAACCTCGGAGGGTCGGCCATCCTACGTTTTGAAATTCGCGTCCACCCAAGGCTCCGCTCAACCTGTTCCCAAGTATTGGCGGGCTCGCAGGGAGATAGCGGCATCCACCTCTCAACCACTCAGTGGTCTTAAAATCGCAATCGATCCTGGGCATATCGGTGGCAAGTGGGCAAAAATCGAGGAGCGTTGGTTCCAAATCGGAAAGTCCAAACCTGTTGTCGAGGGGGACATGACGCTTCAGGTCGCGAAGCTACTTGTTCCCCGCCTGAAGGCCATGGGAGCCGAGGTCTGGCTCACTCGGTCCAACTCCTCGCCTCTCACTGATCTTCGTCCCGCGCAGCTCCGCTCCACCGCTGCCGCATCGCTGCGCGAGAAAAAAGAAAAAACCACCAGCAGCTCGATAGCCAGGGAAAGCGAACGGCTTTTCTACCGTGCCAGCGAAATCCGCAAGCGCGCCGAGTTGGTGAACGTCAAGATCAAGCCGGATCTCGTTCTATGCCTGCACTTCAACGCCGAAGCATGGGGAAATCCCGCCAAGCCATCCCTTGTGGATAAAAACCACCTTCACTTTCTCATCACTGGGGCATGGAGCCACAAAGAGTTGGAATACGAGGATCAGCGATTCGAAATGCTCGTCAAACTGCTCAATCGCACCTTCCCTGAAGAAAAAGCCGCCACGCAGGCACTGACCAAAAGCATGGTTGCCGCAACGAAACTTACGCCCTTCATTTACTATGGCCCTACAGCTGTGCGCGTCGGGGATAGCGACTACATCTGGGCCCGGAACCTTCTTGCGAACCGCTTGTTTCAGTGCCCGGTCATCTATGTCGAGCCGTATGTCATGAATAGCCGCAGCGTTTTCAAGCGCATCCAAGCGGGTGACTACGCGGGCCGCAAATCGGTCGGCGGTCAGTCGCAGCCCAGCCTGTTTCAGGAATACGCGGATTCCGTCGCGGCAGGCTTAGCCAAGTATTACACCGGTCGCTAAATAACAGCGTTGGACGCGTTAAGAAATCCGCATTCGGATTTGATTCCGCAGGATAAGGTAAAGAGTCCAGAATAGGGCGAAGCTCGATACGAGGAGCACGCCAACGTTGAACCACAGCATTCCTACTTTGAGCCCAAGGTATTCCTTTACGGGGCCAAAGAAGACATTCAAATGGCGGTTCTCGCGGTAGTCGCTTTGCTCCATCTCGGCCTTGGAAATGAGGTCGGTGACTTTCTGGTTCACATACAACTGCTCTGCGGTGAAGCCGATCCCGAGTTTTTTGAATTTCGAGCGGTCGAAGGGGGCGCCGTCGATGACTTGGTCGATTAAGCCAAATGCGCGGTTCATTTTGCCTGGAGTCGAGGCCTCGAGGCCGGAAAGCAGCGCGAGGGTATCCTTCAGATCTTCCAAGCGTTCTTCTTGGTGTGGGGTTGGATTTTTTTTACGAACGATTTCGTAGATCATCGATTGGATCTTTTCTTGGCGGCGGGTGAGAGGATTGAGTTTCGCTTGCGCAAAAACAAGGGCCTCATAGGACCATCGGGTCGGCATGACCTCGCAAATGAGAGGGACATGGAGATTGCTGCGCGCGGGCATGGCGCTCTCGGGGTGTCGGTTTGCCCATTGCTGGATCGTGTAGATGAAATCTAGGTTGCGGTTCATCTCCTCGTATTTGATGAGGGCACCGCTGAGAATGATCTGCGGAATGAGGACGACCGGAATAATGAGAATGCCGGTCTTACTCTCGGCAACGAGCGCGGAAATCAGTAAGCCTATCGCGGCGCCACTCGCGGCGGTGAGAAACATCGCGACGAAAACAATCCAAAACCCATCCCGAAGGGAAAGGAAGGCGTTGCCGATCCAGGTGAAAAGCGCGCACTGGATCAGCGCAAAGAAGGCCAGCGTGAGAACCTTGGCTAACACATAGAAGCCCAAGTTCACATTCAGATTCCTCTCGCGCATGAGCACGGGTCGGTCGTGGATAATGTCGTCCACGCTATTCGTGAGCCCCAGAAACATCGCGACAACCAAGGTAAGAAAAAGGTAGGTCGGGATGTGGAAGGCAGATGCAAAATCGTAAACGTCCGTCTCGGAATACCGCAACACCATGCCGGTGAGAACAGCCAGCAGAGGGGCTTCGAGAATGGTCGTGAGAAGATTGGCTCGGTTGCGGAGTTTGCTGAGAAAAGCTCGCTTGAGGAGAATCAAGAACTGGCGTGCTTGTTCTTTAGGTCTAAGGCGATCGCTTCCTGACTTTGGTTGGGGAACGGGCGGCGAAGGTTCGCGGGGCGGAGTGGGATGTTGTACGTCCTTCAGTAATCGATGCGACTCATATTTGTCGCGCCAGTAGTCAGGAGAAAATCGGCGAGCGGGCACGAGTTGACCGCGATTGTTTTCCTCCAGAATGATGTCGCCGCCGAGGTCGCGAAGCGGTGTCTCCAGGACATCAAATATGAATTCCGGACGCGTGGTGCCGCAGGATTCACAACCCCCTATGGCTTTCGCTTTGGTCTGGCGGCTTTCCGCTTCGGCAAAGTATTTCAGCGTCTCTTGCGGTGTTCCGAAGAAGACCAACTTGCCGCCACGGTCGAGCACAATTGCCTTGTGAAACATCTGGAATATCCGAGATGTGGGCTGATGAATCGTGACGAGGACGATTTTATTGTGAGCCATATCACGGATGATTTCCATGATGTGCTCGGAATCCTTCGAGCTGAGTCCGCTCGTCGGCTCGTCGAAAAGAAAAATGTCGGCGGAGCTGACCATATCGAGACCGATATTGAGCCGCTTGCGCTCGCCGCCGCTAAGGGTTTTTCGTCCCGTGTGTCCGACCACAAAGTTACGGCGTTCATTGAGGCCAAGTTCCGCCAACTTACCGTCGATGCGCCGCATTCGCTCGCGGTTACTGAGATGCGGGGCGCGGATCGCCGCAGCAAACGAGAGGTTTTCCTCAATGGTGAGGTGCTCGTCGAACGCATCGTATTGGGGGATGTAGGTGACGTATTTTCGAAGAGGTTCGTAGTTTTGATAGAGCGAGCGATTATTAAAAAGTACCTCGCCTTGCGTGGGGGAAAATTGGCCCGATAGCGCTCTCAAGAGTGTGCTCTTGCCGCACCCGCTCGCCCCCATCACGCAGACCATTTCCCCGCGTTCCACAGCGAAGGAAACTCCATCCACGGCGACCGATCCGTTACCGAACCGACAAACCAAGTCGCGAACATCCAGCGTGCGAATCACATTTTTTTCCTCCTCGATGAGGCGCTCGGAAAAGTTGCAACGCAGGCTTTGGCCGACATCCACTCGGATCATGTCGCCATCGGCGAGCAGCGCGGTATTTCGGACGGGAACGTTGCCAACGAGGATGGGGCGGTCCGCCTGCAAAACTTCAATTTGACCGGTCTTTTTGTCGTAGTCACAGGAGATTTTTAGAAGAATGTCGCCGCCCGGACCAGGCGCGAGAAGGATGTCATCCTCTTCCAACAGTCCGGGGTTATTGGACACAAGATACTCGCTTTTTGAAGGGCTGAGCTGGAATCGACCGCCGTAGGATCGGGCCCGCAAACGGAGGTAGTCGAGGTCGAGTTTACTGTCATCGTGGAAAATGATTTTGTCTTCCAGGGTAGCGATGACTTCGCGTCCGGAGTGAAGTCGAGTGCCATTAAGGACGGCATCGACATCCTTGATGGCCTTTACGCGCACACGAAGTCCGAAGGCAACTTGCAGGCAGGTGTCTCGAGTTTTGCTTTTTTCCAACGTCACTTCGTCCTCATCATTCACAGCAACGAAAATCTCGGGGAGGGTGACATTTTTCTTGGCGTTGAAATAAAAGATGAGGTCCGCGTAAGTGAGAACTAGGTCATCCACAAGGACGCGCTGACCCGCATAGAGTCTCGCGAATCCACCGGACTCCAGTGCGCGACCTTGGACGATCAGGTCACGGCCGCTGAGGTTTTTGATTATAACCAAACTGCCAAAACGGTAGGCATTGAGTCTCTCTTGGGGTTGAAGGCCCTCAAGTACCACGTCGGCGTGATCGGGGTGGCCTAAGCTCACCATTTCCAAAGGGGAAGTCCCAGCGCTGAATATCGAGGAGTCCGTTTTGTCGTCCGCATTAAGTTGGTAAACGATATCGATCGCCTGGGTGGCCATTCCCAATCGGGACATGAACGCGTAATAGGCCACGACGGCATCATTTTTTAAGCCAGCCCTAGCGATAAGATCATAGAGTTGGACGCCCAGCAAAATCTTGCGTTCGTCGCTCAGTTGCCCTGCCAGCTTCAGCGCCATCGCATCCAGATCCTGCCTCTGGTCGAGGGCGTTTCGAAAGTGCTCCCGCAGTTCGGAGTAAACCGCATCTGGGTAATCGTAGCGTAGGAACCCTAGGCTGGAATCAATCTCCTCCTCGACCAACTCGCCATCCACACGCGAAAAGGCCGCCAACACTTGAATTAATGTCGGCAAGAGGTTCGGCGCCTCTGTGACCGTGCGGGGCTTGCGTAGGAGGCGGCGTAGGGCGCGCCTGCCACTGGCTTGGGCACGCGCAGCCAGTCGCGCAAGGCGTTCCAAGCGGTTTTGCAGGCTCGGTGGTGCGTCAGGACTATTGAGAGGTTCCACTGCATCGGACGATAACTTTGAAGGCGTTCCAATGCAATGCGCTCCTTGAGGTGTTCGCCGTAAAATTGACAGCGTTGGTTAAAACCGCTTTCATCTCTGCCACATGAACCGCTTTTTTATGCCGCTCTGTGCCCTACTCCTTGCCATTTTTCTGGCAGGGTGCGCCACTCCGCAGGAGGGCCCCGCTACCCGTTTGGACACAGCGAATGTTTTGCCCCTCGCTTTGGATGATAATTACAAAATCGGGAAAATCCTCCTCGAAACCTTTAATCCGGAAATTGTCGAGACTAAGACGAAAAGCGAGCCGATCCTCTTCGAGCGGGCCCGCCGCACTTGGGGAGCGATCGACAATCTTGAGATCTCTAAACGCCACGGTAACTACTACACGATTTACTGGAAAAGCTCGACACCGTCCGATGTCACTATGCGCTTGGAATACCGCCAGGCCGGCCTCGGCAACTTCGTGATGGCCCAAGAGCGTTCCTATTCCCAAGCCTGCGGATCCTACCGATCCACCTTCGAGGTCACTGGGGATGACTTTCTGGAGGCCGGACTCGTCACTTCTTGGCGAATTGTCCTTATCAAGGACCGTAAAATTGTGGCCCTCGGCCAGTCGTTTATGTGGAGGTAGCTCATTTGACAACGCACGCTACCCAGTTCTAATTACATTAAAGATATTGTGAGCAAAACATCATCCATCCTTGTCGGGAGTTCAAAGGATACTGTTTGGTTGAAAGTGGACGGACGGGGAACCTTCGAGAACAGCCAGTGTGTAAAGGAATTTGTCGGGCGAATGATAGCGAAGGGTAGTCAGGAATTTGTCTTAGATCTCGGCGCCTGCGAGCTGATGGATTCCACATTTATGGGAATGCTGACTTCCGTTGCTTTCCAGCTCCGTGAGGTTCAGAGCGGACAACTTCGGGTAGTGAGGGCGAATGAGAGGAATTTCTCGCTCTTGGAGAGTCTGGGTCTCGACCACCTTTTCCATGTCGAACCGGAACCCGCCCCGAATGCCCCTAGCGCTTTGAAGGTCGCGAGTGCGGCTTCAACCACTCCGGAGGAGCAAAAAACGGCCATCCTCATTGCTCACGAAGCCTTGGTGGAAGCCGACCCCCGCAATGCGGTGCGTTTCCAAGACGTGATCGAATATCTGCGGCAAGAAATCTCCGAAAGCCCCATCTGAGATCCATTCATTTGCTGTGGGGTAAGCTTCCGTTTTAACTGAGCTAATTGACTTTTCAATCCGAAGTGATGTTGGTAACTAAAAGTTCTTGATGGCATCTCAACCCCACTTCGGATCAAGATTTGCAATTTTTGCATCGGCCAGATTCGGACTTTTTCAGCTCGACCACCAAGGGGTGAAGTTTGTGGGGATTGGGGATGTCGCATGGTGTGGGCACAATTAATCAAATGAAATCACAAACACTAGCTGGCATTTTCTGCATTTCGATACTCACTCTCCTGCATCCCGTATTTGCGGCCCCCGCAGACAGCAAGTCGCGCCCGAATGTGCTGCTGATTTTAACCGATGACCAAGGTTTTGGAGATGCGGCTTTTCAGGGCAATCCCCATCTTAAAACTCCCAATCTCGACGCGCTCGCGGCGAGCGGTGTGCGATTCACCGATTTTATTGCCAGTCCGACTTGCTCTCCCACCCGCGCGGCTCTCATGACCGGTCGGCATGAGTTTCGTTCCTCCGTCACTCATACGATTGAAGGAAGGAGTTTGCTGCGGGCCGGTGTACCGACGATGGCGGATGCTTTTAAGAAAGCCGGCTACCGCACCGGCATTTTTGGCAAGTGGCATCTTGGCGAGTCGAGCGTATTCCATCCCAACGACCGCGGATTTGACCATTCTTTGCTCATAGGTGGCGGCGGGGTCGGTCAAACGCCGGACTACTGGGGCAGCACGATGTTTGATCCCTACCTTCAGGAAAATGGGGAGTGGAAGCCGTTCAAAGGCTACATGACCGATGTCTTTGTGAGTGAAGCTCAGCGCTGGATCGAAAAAGACAAAAAGCCTTGGTTTTGTTACATCCCCCTCAATGCACCTCATGGGCCGCACCAGATCTCAGACGAGTGGGCCGCTCCCTACCGCGCCATGGGCCTGAAAGAAGAGGTCGCGAAATTCTACGGCATGATTGCTAATATCGATGCGCAAGTCGGGAAACTCTTGGAATCCTTTGCGAAAAACGGTCTCGATCGCAATACGGTGGTCATTTTTATGGGGGACAATGGGTCTTCCATGGCCGATTTCTCAGGCGGTTTGCGCGCTTCGAAAGCCTGCCCATATCAAGGCGGGGTTCGTGTGCCGGCGGTTTTTTCGTGGGAAGGGCGATTCCCGGCCGGGAGCACGGTGAACACTTTGGCCGGCATGTATGATGTCTTGCCTACCCTAGGTGAAATCTGCGGCTTGGACCTGTCGAAGTTCCCAAAGACCGACGGACGTTCGCTTCTTCCTATCCTGATCGCTGGGAAACAGCCTGCGGATTGGACGGATCGCACCATCCCCATGCACGTCGCTCGCTGGCCCTCAGGAACAACCGTAGATAAATTGCCCTTTAAGAGTTCCTCGATCCGCAACCAACGCTACAGCCTCGTCAATGGAAAGGAGCTCTACGATCTGCAAGCCGACCCCGGTGAATCCAAAGACATTTCAAAAGAAAATCCCGAGGTCAGTGAGAGTCTACGGGCTACCTATCTCGAATGGTGGGATGGGGTGAAGGGCGATGCCCTGACGCTGCAGCCTCTCTTTATGGGCCGTCCCGGCCAAGGTCCCGTGGAGTTGACCCTCATGGACTGGCAACCCAGTCAAACAACCAAAGAGCCTTTGAACGGCGGCGCTGGGTGTAGCCAAGATATCGTGAAGGCGTGGATCTCTGGAGGCAAGGCTGCCGGTGTCGATGGGGCGACTGGTGGTTGGATGATGAAAAACGAGACCGCCGGCAACTACGAGTTGGAAATCCGCCAGCATCCCGGCGGTGTAGGTGATGACACTCCATTTTCAGAAGGGGAGGCCACGCTAGATATCGGAGGCAAAAATTTCGCTCAAAAAATAGCGAAAGGGGATGTGGTGGTGCGGATGAATGTGGAAATTCCCGCTGGCGATCTTTTCTTTGAGCCTTTGATTTCTGGTCAGCGTCCTTCAGGCAAGCCGCAAGGAGCCTACTTCTGCCGCATTGCGCCCGTTGCAGCGGGGACGAAAAAATAATTTTTCGATTGCCTCTGGTATTTAAGGTCAAGCGAAGGTAAATCGTATCCCTTTTTTAAAATTTCTATGATCCCAAAACAAGAATTCCAAGGCATCCACTCGTCGTGGATGGAGAGCGCAGCTTTTGATTGGCGTGACGCCTCGCCGCTTGGAAATGGCGAACTCGGAGCGATGCAATTTGGCGGTCTCGCCCATGAACGCATTCTTTTCAACCATGAGCGCTATTTCGGCGGCGCCAGTTCCCCGGAACTCCCTGAAAGTTCCCACATGCTGGCGGAGGTTCGAAGCCTGCTAGACGCGGGGGATTTCGGCACCGCGAACGATGTCTATCGCCGTGCTTGGCGCGAACTCGGCTACATCGCCGATAGCGCGCATTACATTCCCGGCCCGGTTTTGAACATCCGCCGCGAGATTCCCGGAGCCTTCCGCAGCTACCGTCGCTGGCTTGATTTCTCGAAAGGCGTTGCTGGTGTGGATTGGCAGCTCAACGGCCAACAATTCCAACGCACCGCATTTGTCTCCTCGGCCGATGCCTGCTTTGTCCTCAACCCCTGCGAGGAAGGTGGCGCGCCCGCCGAGATGATGCTGTGGTTTGCCCCACAGGACCTCGCGGAAGCTATCGACCACACCGACCGCCAGCAGCCTTTGAACATTCGCCAGAC
>CAMBAQ010000027.1 GCA_945863785.1 Chthoniobacter flavus | reverse complement strand
CTGTTTGGCTTGTTTTTTTCCACGACAGGCATAGCGATTCTTGCCCTTTTCACAAACTGGGACGCCGCATTCCTTGCCTTCGCGACAATCGCTATTTATATCCTCGTTTACACCCCGATGAAGCGGATCAGCTCGCTCAATACACTCGTCGGGGCCGTGCCCGGCGCTCTCCCGCCACTGATTGGATGGATGGCTGCGCGTGGCAACTATGACCTAGAGGGTTGCCTCCTTTTTGCTGTCCTGTGGTTCTGGCAAATGCCCCATTTTCTTGCGATCGCCTGGATGTATCGTGATGATTATGCCCAAGGTGGCTGCGTGATGCTCACGGCTAACGATCCTGAATGCGAGACAACATCCCGCCAGGCGCTTCTGTATTCTATCTGCCTTTTGCTGGTCACTCTTATGCCAGGTCTGCTGGGATTCAACTCGCCGACCTACTTTTTTGGCGCACTTGTCCTCGGGCTTGCCTTCTCGGGATATGCGCTTGTTTTTGTTCGCCGACGCGACCGCAATGCCGCTCGCAACCTTTTCTTCGCCTCCATCGTCTACCTTCCTGTTCTTCTCGGCCTTCTTGTGGCTACCCAACGATGAAAAAAATGAACATAAAGCGCGCTAATTTGTTTGTCATGGGATCGCTATGGCTTTTTGCTATTTCACTCACGGCACTTGTTCTGATACTGATGAACATTCGCGGCCCGCTCCAAGCGCCGTAACCTTTTTTAAAAAACAACCAACTATGTCTACAGCAGCACTCACTCACGATTCTCAAGAGCACCACGGAGCCCCGGCGGCCACATGCAAATTCGGAATGATCATTTTTCTGATCTCCGAGGCCATGCTTTTTGCTGGTCTGCTCGGTGGCTATGTGGTCCTACGTATTTCTTTGAATGGCTTCCCTTGGCAAGCCGGTCACGCTTGGCCACCGAGCGCAGATATCCCTCATCTGCCCGTTTTCCTCACGTCGATCAATACGATTTTCCTACTTGCCAGCAGCTTCACGTTCCACTTCTCCGAAGTCGCCGTAAACAAAGGAAAATCGGGTCTCGGCTGGCTTGCGATCACCATTTTCTTGGGTGCCCTCTTCGTTGGCCTCCAATGCTACGAGTGGACCCACCTCTACCACGAGGGCCTTTGGTTCAACACCGGCGGCGTTTATGGATCGAGCTTTTTCGTCATCACCGGATTCCACGGCCTCCACGTTGCCATCGGCGTAGCTCTCATCATCTGGTGCTTCCTGCGTCAGGTTTTCACTCATTGCTTCACTCCATCGAACCACATCGCCCTGCAGAATGTGGCCCTTTATTGGCATTTTGTGGACGTCGTCTGGATCTGCGTTTTGACTCTACTTTACTATGTCTGAGCCTGAGGAGCGGCCACCAGCGATCCCCCGTTTAGGTTGGGCAATCGCGTTCATCGCCGCATCCATGCTCATCGCCGTAGCATTTAATAATCTCAAAAATACGCGGCCTTATGTGGTTCCGGGCCACTTGCAAAAGATTTCTGAAGTTCCGGCATTCAAGCTCACGGATCAAACCGGTCGCACGGTCACGCTGGACGACCTAAAAGGGAAAATCTGGGTAGCCAATTTCGTTTTTACACGCTGCAAGGGTCCGTGTCCGCTGTCGACACTGAGAATGGCTGAACTCAACAAGCGGCTCTCCAAAGCCCGCAAGGAAGTCCAACTCATCTCATTCACCGTCGATCCGGATCATGACACCCCTCCCGTGCTAGCCGAGTACGCGAAGTCTTCCGAAGCCGATCCCGCCTACTGGCAATTCCTCACTGGTCCAAGTGCGGATATCAACGACATCGTTGTCAAAGGCCTACTTCAACCCCTCGCCAAGGAACCTGATGGCACGCCAGCGCACTCCACGCGATTTGTGATGGTCGACGCGAATGGTTGGCTTCGCGGATATCAAGATAGCGCTGACCCCGAAGTGCTCCAGAAGCTCATGATCGACTTGGGCGATCTTCTGCGCGAAAGTAAGAGTAATAATACCAAATGAAAACCTTCACCTTAACGGTTAGTGTTTTTTTTCTCACTTTGCTCCATCCTATGCTGGCCTGCGTGGGGTGTCGTGAACCAGGCGTTGGTAATTCAGACGAACCTCAAACCGTCTTGGCGGGCGTCGGTCTTTCTTGGGGAGTTCTGTGCATGCTGGGCGTTGTGTTTGTGATTGTCAGCGCTCTCGTGGTTTTCATCGCACGCACCTGCCGCGAGTTGGATCGTCAAAAGCCAGTTCAATGAGTGTTTCCGACCTTCCGGCCCTCAATGCGGGCCTCAACTCCATCGCGACACTCCTCCTTCTCGCTGGCTTTTTTTGCATCAAAACGGACAGGAAAATCGCCCACCGAAACTGTATGGCTGGCGCCTTCGTCGTCTCGTCCATTTTCCTTGTCACCTACGTCCTCCACAAAATTCTCGTCCACGGTGTCCACACTCCCTTTGGAGGAACAGGAGCCTGGCGCACCTTTTACTACGGGATGCTCACCTCCCACATTATCTTAGCAATCACTATTGTACCGCTGATTTTGATTACCATTAACCACGCCATCCGCGCCCGCTACGAACGCCACCGCGCTTGGGCTCGTTGGACTTTTCCGCTCTGGCTTTACGTCTCTGTGACAGGTGTGCTTGTTTACTTCATGCTTTATCAGTGGTTTCCCAGAGCCTGATTCTTTCAACCCAATCAAAATAATATCATGAGTTCCCGACCAATGGGGCTTGAGCACACGGGTGTGCTTGATGCCTTTGCCTACGATAGCCGCCGCGACCTTCTCGTTCTTGCCATGTATGAGACACGACCTTGGGGAAAAGAAGACCAACAGATCCTCCAACTTCAGGAAAAGCTCAACGCCTACGCTTCCTTCATTCTGGACGGAGAAATGGCCGAATCTTTCCCGCAGTATGCCGGCAAGACCGTCGAGATCCAACTCCGCACGCGACATCTTCCCGACCCTCTGGCCCTCGGCCTCCTTCAACAGGCCCGCGAGCAATTTGCCCTTCAGCAAATCCAACTTGAGACAATCCAGATCGATCCCGCCGAGGAAGTCCTGCCCGACGCCACGGGATCTTGCGGTTGCGGCGGAAACACCTGCTGCTAGAGTCGAATATGGATTTTTAGACAGGATGACGGGATTAAAAGGATTCACAGGAATGCCTTAGAGGTTGTTGGATTTTACACAAAACATTGGATTCTCATTGAAGTGTAAACAGCTGATTCTCTGTGCTCTCTGTGTCCTCTGTGGTCAATTATGCTGAGTCCGGGTTAAACTACGCATCCATTCGATCGCAGACTCATCCCAAATCTCCGCATCATACTTGTTGCGAAAAAGCCCCGACCAACCCCATCATTCACCCACTGTGAATCAAAAACTGACCATCGCTGGCCGTGAGTTTTCATCCCGACTCCTTCTTGGAACCGGCAAATTCTCATCGAATGAGACCATGCGGGACGCGCTTAATGCCAGCGGCGCAGAAATCATCACTGTCGCCCTCCGCCGCGCTGATCTAAGCGGAAAAAACGATCCCTACGCGAACATCCTCGAATTCATTGATCCGAAAAAATACCTGCTTCTTCCGAATACCAGCGGAGCTATGAATGCGGAGGAGGCCGTTCGCCTCGCCCGCCTCGCTGCCGCAGCGGGACTTCCCATGTGGGTGAAACTTGAAATCCACCCGGACCCCCACTACCTCCTGCCTGATCCGATCGAAACGCTCGCCGCGGCCACGCAGTTGGTAAAAGAGGGCTTCGTTGTTCTTCCTTACATCAATGCCGACCCCGTCCTAGCCCGACGTTTGCAGGATGTGGGAACGGCAACCGTGATGCCGCTCGGTTCGCCCATCGGCAGCAATCGCGGGCTAGATACGCGATCCCAGATCGAAATTATCATCAAGCAAGCCTCTGTTCCCGTTATCGTCGACGCCGGCATCGGCGCTCCCAGCCATGCGGCGGAAGCTCTTGAAATGGGAGCTGACGCCGTTCTGGTGAATACCGCCATCGCTGCCGCGTCCTTTCCAAGCCGCATGGCAAATGCCTTCCGCGTCACAGTGGAAGCGGCTCGCGAGGCCTTTGAGGCTGGGCTTCCTATGCGACTCGATCAAGCTTCGCCGACAAGCCCGCTCGCGGCTTTCCTGAGAAATTCCTGATCTGAGATGTCCACCGAAACGTTGACTCCCATGATGCAGCAATATCACGCCCTGCGGCGTGAATTGCCGCCGGGCACGCTTCTCCTTTTTCGTCTTGGGGATTTCTATGAGATGTTTGGCGAAGATGCGATCGAGGCCTCTCGCTTACTGAATCTGTCGCTCACGAAGCGCGGCCCAACTCCGATGTGCGGCATGCCCTACCACGCCGCCCGAGGGTATATCGAAAAGCTCGTTGCCGCTGGTTGGCGTGCGGCGATCTGTGATCAGGTCGGCGAGGTCCAGGCCGGCAAGCTCGTGCGCCGAGAGATTTCCCAGATCCTCAGTCCGGGCACACTAGATGACTTCGGTCTCGACGATCGAAAACCAAATTACCTCGCTGCTCTTTGCTCTCGAGGCGATGCCTTCGGGATGGCTTTTTGTGATCTCAGTACGGGCGAATTTCGCCTCACGGAACTTGCGACACTTCCCGCCCTACTCGACGAACTAGCCCGCGTTTCCCCATCAGAAATCCTCGTCCCTGACCATCAGACCGACCAATTCGCAACCATCAACCCCCGATCGGTTCTCGATGGTTACGTTTTTGAGTCTGAGCCAGCCACGGATATTCTTCGCACCCATTTCAAAGTTCACTCGCTCGATGGATTCGGTTGCGCCGATCTTCCTGCCGGAACCGCTGCCGCTGGCGCCCTCCTTCACTACATCACCCGCCAGATGCGACGTCAGGCAGGCCACCTGAACCGCCTGCAACCCTACCGCTGCAGTCAATTCCTGATTCTCGACGCTGCTTCGCAAAGCCACCTAGAGCTCGTTAACTCGCGCGCTGGCCGCAGTATGACCCTCCTCGGCGCACTGGACCGCACGTCCACGCCAATGGGAGCGCGGCTCCTGCGCGAGTGGATACTGCACCCCCTCCGTGATGCGGCTGAAATTGAGGAACGCCAGGATGCCGTCGCCGCCCTTCTTTCCGATGCCATGCTTCTCGGAGATCTCCGGTCCCGCCTGTCCGAAATCCGTGACATCGAGCGCGCGACAGCTCGGCTTCACGGTCCCTCCGGCAATGCTCGCGACCTCGCGACACTTGCTCAATCCCTTTCCCGTATACCATCTTTAGCTGCCAGCCTCGGTGGCGGCCAGAAGCTCTCGATCCCGTCGCCCCTCCTTGCAAACTCGCTCGCGCGTCTCCATGCACTGCCCGATTTGTCCGATACGCTGACCCGAGCCCTCGTCGAAACACCTCCGCCGGTAATCCGCGAGGGGGGATTCATTCAAGCTGGATTTGATTCCGCTCTCGACGAACTCCGCTCGGCGTCCCACGAAGGAAAAAACTGGATCGTTGCCCTCCAAGAAAAAGAAATCGAACGCACCGGAATCAAATCCCTCAAGGTCCGCTTCACCTCCGTCTTTGGTTACTTCATCGAAATCACCAAATCTAATCTAGGAGCGGTTCCGGAGGACTACATTCGCAAACAAACCACGGTCGGGGGCGAGCGCTTCATCACACCCGAGCTCAAAGAAGTCGAAGGAAAGATCCTCGGTTCCGAAGAACGTTCCCGCGCCCGCGAGATTGAGATCTTTTCCGAACTCCGCGCCGCCGTCCTTTCCGAACTCCCCCGCTTGCAAGAAACAGCCAACACGCTGGCTGTCCTCGATGTTCTCTGTTCCTTTGCCGAGACCGCACGCCTCCACGACTACTGCCGCCCAGAGATTGATGATTCCGATATCCTCCACATCATCGACGGTCGTCACCCCGTGCTGGATCAACTCAGCGAAGGCGCCCGATTCGTTCCGAATGACACCGACCTCGGCACCGATGGAAAAAAATTCGCCATCATTACCGGGCCGAACATGGCGGGAAAATCCACTTACATCCGCCAAGTCGCCCTCCTCACGCTCCTCGCGCAAACCGGAAGCTATGTGCCAGCCAAATCCATGCGCGTCGGCCTCGCTGACCGGATTTTTACACGTGTCGGCGCAAGTGACGATCTCGCTCGAGGTCAATCTACTTTCATGGTCGAGATGAATGAAACCGCCAACATCCTCAACAATGCGACCGCTCGCAGCCTTGTGATTCTGGACGAGATCGGGCGCGGGACCTCCACTTTTGACGGCCTATCGATTGCATGGAGTGTTTCCGAATACCTCCACGACCAAATCGGCTGCCGCGCGCTCTTCGCCACCCACTACCACGAACTCACCGACCTCGAGCGTACCCGATCTGGGATCCTGAATCTCAATGTCGCCGTTCGCGAATGGAACGACCAAATTATTTTCCTCCGAAAAATCCTCCCCGGCCGCGCTGATCAAAGCTACGGCATCCAAGTCGCGCGCCTCGCCGGACTGCCTGATTCGATCATCACCCGTGCCCGCGAGATTCTTAACAACCTCGAAAAATCCGAACTCAATGCGGAAGGCCAACCTACCCGCGCCCAGTCTCCCCGCAAAAGACTCGTTCCAGATCCCGATGCCGCCCAGATGGCTTTATTTTGAGGGCAGTTAAATCTCTACTTCAGATTGACATCTTACCTATTCGCGAGCAATTTGTTCTCATGATAAAGCGCATCTCTCTTTCTACACTTTCTGCTGTTTTGCTGTTCGCATTCGGCGCAGTTGGTCATGCGCAGTTGCTGATCTACGATCTTTCGCTTTCAAAAACTGGGACCAGTGTGAATTACACTTTTTTTCAAAACGGCTTCTTAGTCGTAGATACGGCGGCATCGTCTTTCTCCTCGGTTATTGTACTTACGGATCCCAATACTTTTAATTACTATCAAGCACCAAGTTTGATTGAAGGATCCTACAACACGATTCAGGACTATACTGGCAAACAAAATGCTATTATGTTCGGCGCATCTGTTGCCGCAACCACTGGAGATAGCGGCGCTTTGCAGCTTGTTGGGGCAATAGATAAACATGCAGTCGTAGGAGAAGAAATGCGCGCAAATCTCTCCAAAAAACTCACAGGGTACCTCCTCGCCTCTGGAACTCAAGTCAATGCTTCAACTAAGAATGGAACTCAAACTGCTTTAGAATATGGGTTTGCGGGATCAAGCAAGGCTACTGCCGAATACAATTCCCACCTCACAAGAGATGTGAATAATAAGGGGTTCGCTAGCGCTAACGCTCTTAACTATCTAGGACAACTTCTAACAAGGAAGGGCGTTCTTGGCGGTCCTTCACCGACGCCCACTCCGAGCCCAACGCCTTAATGTCCCTTCGGGGATAGGCGTAAATTCTTTTACTACATTCCCCTCACCTAAAGAAGAGGGTAGTTGATGAAATTGTATCTGAAAGGCATTCACAGGAAGCCTGAAATTAATCCCGAAAACGGCTTTTGAAAAAAGTCGTTTTGAGCTGGGATGTAGATGCACAGTAGAGGTGTAGAAAAAACCGACATCGCCAGCCCCACACAAAGCGGGGCAATCAAATTCAGTCCGCTTTTCGCTTCTGGCGAGATAGAATTGTAGACCACGCTGAAAGTGATAACGCCGTTTGCAGGAGTGACGTCATTTTTGTATGGTTGAAGCATTGAGTTTTCAAAAACGTTCCGCTGAAGTGATGTTATTCGAGTATGAATCACACCCAATGCCATACAACCAGAGCAGTTGCTGATGGCTTTTAGCAGTCCTGAAAACGGACAAACTCTATGTTGACTAGTTTCTTATTAGGTCGATTGTGGCTAACTGCGCTGGATTCGGTTTAAGCACGCATGAAGAAACTTGCCTTGGCTACTTTGGTTGCCGCCTGCCTGCTACTGCAGTTGATTTCTGCAGGCGCTTGCCCTTCCTCTTCTCCCGATGGCATTGGGAAGTTCCACATGGGACGGGAAATTGCGAAGGTCATGGGCCACGAGGGGATAGATTGGCTCGAACGCGACAGTCGGGAGGATGAGGAAGCCTCGAGTCGCGCTGCTGCTGCTCTCGGTTTAAAGCCGGATGATGTCGTTGCTGATATTGGGGCAGGTTCGGGCTTCCACACATTTCGGATTGCGCCGATGGTTCCCAAGGGCCGCGTGGTGGCGGTCGATATCCAACCTGAGATGCTCACCTGTCTTGAGACCCGCGCCAAAGAACTCGGCCACCCCAATGTAGAAACTCATCTTGGCGCCATAGACGGGGTTCGTCTTCCCTCCGACTCGATCGACTTGGCCTTAATGGTCGATGCCTACCATGAATTTTCGCATCCTCCCGAAATGCTGCAATCCCTGATGCAGGCACTCCGTCCCGCCGGGAGAGTCGTTGTCTTGGAATACCGCGCCGAGGATCCCCAAGTGCCGATCAAACCGCTCCATAAAATGAGCGAAGCCCAAATCCGCAAAGAACTTGAAGCCGCCGGCTTTATTTGGAAAACGACGCACGCATTTCTTCCCTGGCAACACATGGTCGTTTTTGAAAAACCCAAGCGTTAAAAAATGGCGCAAAAAAACGCAGCCTTAAGCCGCGTTTTTTGAAGGTTAAGATTTTTAAAGCTTAGATTGAAATGACCAATTTGGATTCGCCTTTTTCTCCTTTTTTGCGGTCCTTTTTGCAATCGTCCTTCTTGTCACAGTTGACGCAATAAGCAAATGAAGCCATGGCGGTAACGAGGGTCAATACAGCTGCGTAAACGAGGTATTTTTTCATAGGCTTTCAGCGTTCTCCGATTGCCGATACGGCGCCAATCCCGAATTTTGATATTTTGATGAATGGGCGATGTGCAACCATGATTGTGAGATGGCCTATCAAGGGGAAACCAGATTTTATACGGGCAGTTGAAATGATTGCATCACAGAACATCGGGTTGTTTGGCGGAAGCTTCGATCCTATTCACCATGGACATCTCATTATGGCTCGGGATGCGATGGAGAAGCTCGGCCTGGAGCGGGTCATTTTCATTCCCGCAAATATATCCCCCCACAAGCTCGACCGTCCTCCGGTGCCCGCTGCTTTGCGTTGTGAGATGGTGGAGGCAGCTATTGAGGGTGAGACGGGTTTTTTCTGCGATCGATGCGAAGCGGAAAGGTCGGGCCCGTCTTTCGCGGTGGATACCGTGCGACTCATGATGACGCGCTTTCCTGGAGCGCGGTTTTTTTATTTCATCGGTGAAGACAATGTGGCGGATCTGGGAACTTGGAAGGAAATCGATGTTCTGCGAGGGTTGGTGAGCTTCGTGGTGCTGGCTCGGGGGGGCTTTTCCTGCGAGAGTGGGATCCCTGTGATCTCGCGAAATGTGGATATTTCCTCGACGAATATCAGGAATCGCATTGCCGATGGGCTCTCTGTGCGTTATTTGGTGCCTGACTCCACATGCAAAATCATCCAACAATATCGACTCTACCGGCATGAATGATCCGGAAAATATAGCCCGCACGTGTGCGGCAGCGGCGGCTGACAAGAAGGCGGGGGATATCGTATTGCTCGATATGCGGGACATTTCGGGGTTCACCGATTTCTTTTTGATCTGCTCTGGGTCTTCCGAGCCGCAGTTGAAGGCGATCGCATCTTCGATGCGTGAAAGGGTGAAGGAGATTCACCAGACGAGGCCGCTTTCCGAGGACGGATATCCTGGCAGTCAGTGGGTCGTGATCGATTTTGGCTCGGTGATTTGCCACATCTTTTTGGAATCCCGCCGGGAATTTTACGATCTCGAAGGTCTCTGGAGCGACGCCAAGCGCGTGAACGTGGAGGGGTAACATGGATCAGGTGGAGGATGTCGAAATCGAGTGTCCCTACTGCGGGGAGACTTTCGGCATTCTTGTGGATACCAGCTTTGCCTCTTTGGAAATGATCGAGGATTGCTCGGTCTGCTGTCACCCGATTCAGCTAAGTCTCCGCTTCTCCGGAGGGGAAATCGTCTCTGTGGAAGCGAAGCCATCTTGATGCTCGATGATGGCCGCTTTCTTTTTTGATCGCTCGGGCAGTCCCGCCTCGCGTGCGGCGAAGGTTTTGTCCGCATTACTCCTGCTGCTGGGATATTCGCTCCTCTGTTGGCTGGCTTTCTCAAATTCGGTGCAAAATTGGGATAAGGTCTGGGCTTATCGAGTCACGTTTTTTCAGGGTTGGGCGAACACGATCGGCATTTCCGCTGTTTCGTTGATCCTAAGCATGCTGATCGGCGTGCTAACGGCTTTGGCCCGGCGGTCTGCATTTTTGCCGTTGCGTTATTCGGCCGTGGCGTATGTGGAAACGATCCGCGGCTTGCCTCTCGTGGTGCTGGTGCTTTTCGGATTTTACGGGGTGGCGAATGCGGTGGGGTGGCATGACCGCATTTCTGTGGGCATTGTGATCCTCTCCCTTTTCAGCGGTGCATATATCGCCGAAATGATTCGGGCTGGAATCGAGAGCGTCGGGCGCTCGCAATGGGATAGCGCTCGAGCGATCGGGCTCACTTCCTATCAGACATACCGATTTGTGATTTTTCCTCAGGTCGCGCGCCAGATCTTGCCGCCATTGGCTGGGCAGTTTTCCTCACTCATCAAAGATTCCTCGTTGCTCTACATCATCGGGATATCCGAGTTGACCTTCGTGGCGAACCAAGTGAATTCGGCAACGTACAGCACGTTTGAAAGTTTTATCCCGCTGGGATTTTGCTATCTTGTCCTTACTTTACCGATTTCGCTCTGGAGTCGATATCTGGAGGGGAGGGTGCGCTATGAATCGTAAAATATTCCCATTCTGTTTGCTGTTGCTTCTCACCGGATGCGCATCCGTGGAGATGTTCAATCAGGACGAGCCTCCCGAGTATATCGTGTCGCATCGGGCGGATTTCTTCAGGAACGGGCCAGCACAGGCTTTCCCACCGGAAAAAATCAACAAAGACACACATCTGAATGTGCTCAAAAAAGACTCCGGATTCGCTTTTGTTCGTCTCTTGGACAAGCGTACGGGATATATCGCGTGGAGCGAGTTGCATCCGGCGCCGCCTCCCGTCCCGGAGGTTCTGTATGATCCTGTGAGCGTGGATGAGATTGTCGAGGCACCACTTCCCGACTTCAGTGTGGTTCCTGACGAGCTTCCGCAGAATCATCGCAAACCATGAGAGTCGCCCTGGATGGAGTGACAAAGGCGTTCGGTACCAATCGCGTGCTGGATGCTGTGACCTTCGAGGCCGAGTTTGACCATACGCTCGCCCTCATCGGTCCCTCCGGTGGCGGAAAATCGACCCTTTTGCGACTGCTTGCGGGACTGGATATTCCTGATAGCGGCTCTCTTTTTGTTAATGGGGCCGAGTTGCCCCAAGACGAGGGAGCACTTCGCCGATACCGTCGGAGGGCAGGTATTGTCTTCCAAGCCTACAATCTCTTTCCGCATCTGAGCGCATTAGAAAATGTGCTTCTTCCGCTCACGAGGGTTCACCAACTCAGCCGGCCCGCTGCGCTGGAGCGGGCGGATGGCGTCCTGCGGCGATTCCAATTGGAAGAACATGCCTTCAAGCAGCCCGCCTTGCTGAGCGGCGGGCAGCGTCAGCGGGTAGCCATCGCGCGCGCCTTGGCGACGGATCCTGACTTCCTTCTTCTCGATGAACCCACCTCGGCTCTCGATCCGGAAATGACGGCGGAGGTTCTCGACGTGATCGTCGAGTTGAAGGAATCTGGGACACCGATCATCCTGGTCACACATGAAATGGGCTTCGCCCGTCGCTCTGCCGACCTGGTCGCGTTTGTTTCGCATGGAGGAATCCAAGAGTGTGCGCCCGCCGCCGAGTTTTTCTCAACTCCCCGATCCGCGGAAACAAAACGATTCCTCGAGAAAATCCTGAAATACTGAATCGGATATTTGTCGGTTGATCTTAAGCGGGCTCCCTCGATGGGGTCTTTTATACTCTTTCCCAGTACGGGAATCTGCGGTATGTGCAGAGAAGAGTTTAACGATTTTCATGCCGAAAGAACGCCTACGCCTCAACGAACTGGACCAGTCGAAATCCCTCACCCAGGAGGAATACAAAAGTCAGATCAAGCAATACCAACTGGAGCTTCTGTCGATGCAGCTTGAGTTGCATGAAAAAAAGATCCCAGTTGTTTTTGTGCTCGAGGGGCCTGATGCGGCGGGGAAGGGCGGCGCAATCAAGCGCGTCGTAGAGCGACTCGATCCTCGCTTGATCCGCGTCTATTCGATTAACAAACCGACTTCGGAGGAATTTGCGCGTCATTATATGTGGAGGTTTTGGCCGAAACTGCCGCCGCGCGGCGAGGTCGCCATCTACGATCGCTCATGGTATGGAAGGGTTTTGGTGGAACGAGTGGAAGAGTTTTGCACGCAGGCGGCATGGCAGCGTGCTTACAACGAAATCAACGAATTCGAGCGTTTGCTTGTCGATGATGGCACCGTCCTCATCAAGATCTGGCTTCACATTACGAAGGACGAGCAACTGACCCGATTCAAGTGTCGCGCGGCGGATCCCTATAAACACTGGAAGATTGGCGACGAGGATTGGCGGAATCGCAAGCGTTGGAGTGAACACATCGTCGCGGCGGAGGATATGTTTGAAAAAACCAGCACGGATATCGCGCCATGGACGATCATTCCGGCGAACTTCAAATGGCATGCCCGCGTGAAAACGCTCAAGACCGTATGCCAAGCAATCTCCAAGGTGCTTGGCCGCTAATCCAGCTTACAGAAGAGGCGAGGGATACTCGCCTTTCGCCGCGAGCGAAGCCAAAGCCTCGGCTACGATGGGACGATCCTCTCGATAGGTAACGCCGAACCACTGGCTCTCCACTGGCAGCACCTTCACCGTTGCGGATCCGCTCTCGATCATCTCCGCCACAGCGCTCGGAATATAAAACTCGGATTTTGCGGTGCCGCTGTGTTTTTCGAGAAAGCTCACCAAGCCAGCTTCCAGTAAAGGAAAAACGGCGAGGGTGAAGCCCCAGCAATTCATCGAGACCCTCTCGCTGCCGGAGAAGCGGGTGCCATCGCCTTGATCACCCACGCCATTTTGATCGCGCGCGATCAAGGTGTGTTCCTGCACGCTCTGGAGGGCGCCGCTGGCATCCATCCCACAGACTCCACGGGATACCGTTCCATGCGACGAGAGTGTCGTGTCGAGTCGATACCCAGCCATGCAGAATTCCGTCGCATCAGGATTCAAGCGCCCTAAAAATGCGCCCACATCGGCAATAGCCGATCGCCCGTAGAAGTCATCTGCATTGATGGCGAGAAAGGGTGCGTCGACCGCTTCGCGCGCGCACCAGATCGCATGTCCGGTGCCCCAAGGTTTCGATCGGTCTTCGGGAACAGAAAATCCCGGGGGCAAATCGTTGAGTTGTTGGAAAACATAGCCGACATCGATGTGATCTTCGAAGCGGTTGCCGACGCGCTCACGAAATTCTTCCTCGAAATCCCGACGGATCACAAAAACCACACGATTATATCCGGAGCGGATCGCGTCGAAGACGGAGTAGTCCAAGAGCGTCTCCCCGCTCGGGCCGACGCCGTCCATTTGTTTCAGGCCTCCATATCTGCTGCCCATGCCTGCCGCCAAAACGAGTAGTGTCGCTTCCATAGAAATAAGATGATGTGTCGCGGTCCGTATCCGTCTAGTGGAATATCGGACGTCAACCATAAATAGGGCGCGCCTTTCCCGTCAGGCAAGGAGATTTGCCCTCAGGGGAACTCCGACCTCTAGCCTCGGACGCGATCGGCGAGCGAGGTGATGCCGGCGCACCATTTGCCGCGCGAGACGAGGCGGGGCTTTTTAAATCCGCTCGCCTCGAGGCCTCGGCTGACCTCCTCAGATTGGCTTCGGAGGACGCCCGAAAAAATAAGGTGACCGCCGGAGAGCAATTTCTTCGCGAGCCCTGGAGCGGAGGCGATGAGTAGTTCGCTGAAGAGATTGGCGAGGATGACGTGGGCGCTTTTGAAGCCACCGACCTTGCGTGAATCCGCTATGGTGAATTCGACTTTGCGGCAGGTGTTCGCTTGAGCGTTTTCTTTTGAGACTCGAATGCATACGGGATCAAAATCAAAAGCCTCGATCGACGAGGCGCCGAGCTTTTCTGCGGCGATGGCGAGAATTCCAGTGCCGGTACCCGCATCCATTGCTCGCCAACCGCTAGGGAGTTCGGGGACAAGGTCGCAGAGGAGGCGCAGGCAGGTCGCTGTGGTGGCGTGATCGCCGGTTCCAAAAGCCATTCCCGCAGGAATGAAGATCGCGTTTTCGGGTTTGGGGGAGGCTTTCCAGGAGGCCTCGTCCGAGTGGATTTTGAGCCGGTCACGGATGGCGAGCGGTGCGCGGTGCGGTGTGGAGTCGTGAGCCCAGGCATCCTTTTTGAGGAGTGTCACCTTGCCGCCGAAGTTCTTCACGAGATGATCGGTTGTCTTTTTGTCTGAAAAAACCTGAATTTTTAGCGAGGTGGATTCGGGTTGGGTGAGCATGACGAGATGCTCGGGGTCGATGAAGGAGAGGCGGGCATACCAGTCCTCCTCCAAGCTTTGGGTACTCAATCGGGTCCAGCGATACATTGACATGGATGGGAGTAAAGCGGATCACGCTGAAAACGCCATCCTCAGCGATCGGTTTTTTTAGCCACAGAACGCCTATTAGCTCGGTCGCTCTCGAAAAATCAGTTTGTGAAGATGTGAAAATGTGAAAATGTGAAAGCGTGAAAAATATCACTGTCGCAATCGACGATGAAACTTACCGAAGGGCCCGCGTGATTGCCGCCCAGCGGGATGCCTCCGTCTCGGCTCTTGTGAAAAAATACCTGTGTTCGCTCACCGAGGAGAACGCCGCGGTGCGAGACTTTAATAAAGAACAAGAGGATTTGCTTGATAGGATCGCGGGGCGGCATCCCGGATTCAAAGTTGCCGATAACCTCTCTCGTGAAGATCTTTATCAGCGCTCATGACCTTTCTCGATACGAATATCCTTCTCTACGCCGTTACGGCTTCGCCTGAGGAAGCAAGAAAACGATCTATCGCTCGCGAGGTACTTCGACAGGAACGCCTTGCCCTATCTGTCCAAGTCTTGCAGGAGTTTTATGTTCAGGCTACTCGAGCCAGTCGACCCGACCCCTTGAGCCACGAGGAGGCCAGTGAACTCATCGGGCATTGGCTTCGATTTCATGTCGTTCCCCTGACCGTGCCTGTTTTTCAAAATGCTCTCAAATTGAAATCCCTTCACGCCATTTCCTATTGGGATGCCGCCATCGTGAGCGCTGCCTCTGCGGCCAAATGCCCGATTCTTTTCTCTGAGGACCTCAGCCACGGCCAAGACTACGGTGGAGTCAAAGTCATCAATCC
>CAMBAQ010000026.1 GCA_945863785.1 Chthoniobacter flavus | reverse complement strand
TCCCCCTGCAAATATCTCCTCTGGAGATTTGGAGGTTTTGCGAAAGGCCTTCGAGCGGTCGAGTTGGAGGGCGTTGGTTAACTCCTGAAGCGAATTTGAGACAGGATTACAGGAGTAGCAGGATTAACGGGAGTACGGAGTTTTAGACAACAGGGGGCTGGGTGCGCTTTTATTCGGTCACGCACTCGCACTCCGGTTTGCGGGACAAGCTTCTTTGGGATTCGAGATAATTGCTCGCTAGCGCGCCGACTGCAGAAACCACGTGTAGGCGTCGAGAATGCCTTCGCGAAGCGGGATGCGAGGACTCCATCCGAGGGAGCGGAGTTTTTCGATGTTGAGAAGTTTGCGCGGGGTGCCATCCGGTTTTGATTTATCGAACTCGAGATCGCCTTCAAATCCAACCGTCTCGCAAACCATCTCCGCGAGTTCACGAATGGTAAAATCCTCCCCGCAACCGATGTTCACAATCTCGGGGGAGTCATAATTTTTGAGAAGGAAGAGACAGGCGTCAGCTAGGTCATCGACGTGTAGGAATTCCCTGCGTGGCGAACCTGAGCCCCAGACGGAAACGGTGCGGGCGCCGCTGGTTTTGGCTTGGTGAACCTTGCGGATGAGCGCGGGGAGGACATGCGAGGAGTGGAGGTCGAAATTGTCATTCGGACCGTAGAGGTTCGTCGGCATGCCCGAGATGAAGTTTTTGCCGTATTGCTTCGCGTAGGCTTGGCAGAGTTTGATGCCGGCGATTTTGGCTAGCGCATAGGCATCGTTTGTGGGTTCCAGCGGACCGGTGAGAAGCGAATCCTCGCTGATCGGTTGCGGGGCGAGTTTCGGATAAATACAGGAACTGCCGAGAAAGAGGAGCTTGGCCACACCGCAGTCCGCAGCGGCTTGGATGATGTTGTTCTGGATTGTGAGGTTCTCGACGAGAAATTCCACGGGGTTTTCGGAATTGGCCACGATGCCACCGACCCGCGCGGCTGAATCCACTACGATGTCCGGGCGTTCGGTTTCAAAAAAACGACGCACGGAGGTGCGATCGAGAAGGTCGAGGTCGGAGCGAGTGCGACTGAGGATTTGGGTGAAGCCCTCCGCTTCGAGTCGGCGAACGATCGCGCTCCCGACCATGCCGCGGTGTCCAGCAATGAAGATTTTCGACTCCTTGTTCATGCGTGCGGATTTAATAGAGTGAGCTTCGGCATGGGAAGAAATGCTTCGGGTCTATGGAGTCACGCTGGCTTGCAGGCCCGCTTCCACTTTAGGAAATCGGAAGCGATATCCGGAGGCTAAGGCTACCTCGGGAATGACGCGAACGCTGTCGAGCATGACGTGAGAAAGTTCGCCGAGTGCGAGACGGAGAGCGAATGCCGGGGCGGGTAAAATGGCTGGACGATGGACGGCCCGTGCAAGAGCCCGAGTGAACTGGGTGTTCCGAACAGATTCTGGGCAGACGGCATTCATAGGGCCAGAGATCGACTCATTTGCAATCGCCCAGAGGATCAGGCCAGCAACATCATCCACATGGATGCAGCTCATCCACTGGTGCCCATCGCCGAGACGGCCTCCGAGGCCCATCTTGAAAAGCGGCAGTACGAATCGCATGGCGCCACCTGGGCCAGTGACGAAGCCAACTCGGAGACGAACAATCCTTGCGTTTCCTGATGCGGGGCCTTGTGCTGCGTCTTCCCAGGCTTTGCAGGTCTGCGCTAAAAAGCCGGTTCCTGCGGGTGAGTTTTCGCTGACGCAATTCTCACCCGTGTCACCATAGTAACCGATGGCGGACGTATTGATAAGGATGCGAGGTCCGTCTGGAAGCTGCGCCAGTCCCTCCATGACACGCTGAGTCGTCTCCACGCGACTACGGAGGATTTTTTCTTTTTTTTGGCGTGTCCATAATCCGAGGATCGGCTCGCCTGCAAGATTCACAACGGCATCCAGTTCCGAAAAGTCCGGAACGGCATCCTGAGAAAATCGTCGAAAACCTGGGCGGGCGCTTCTCGAGAAACCAACCACTTCATGGCCGCTCGCCAACACAGCGGAGCTGAGGTGTGATCCGATATATCCCGTTGCGCCAATGATTCCGATTTTCATTTCGTAGCTTTAATTCAAGCCTCCGTTGGTATCCCAAAATTCAAATTGCATGGCTCTTTGCGGCTCTTTCATAGGAAGCGAATCGTGAGTGGGAATCGGTAGTTTTCGCCATTGCTGGCACAGATGGCGCCCTTGATCAGGAATATAACCCAGAAAATAACAAGGAGCACCGGCAAGGCGATCGGAACAATGAGACAAGAACCAAGGAAGGCGATCATACCGCAGATAAAAAACCACAGGCTCCACGAGATCTGGTAGTTCAGGACTTCTCGACCGGCGGCATCCATGCCCGGAACATCGTTTTTTTTCAGCAACCAAATGAGAATCGGACCCAAAATGTGACCGAAACCCACAATCACCAACCCGGCGAGTGCGCTAATGTGCAGGAGTGTGATCCATTGTCTCGCGTCGGGACCGCTTGGCTTCGGGGGGACCGGTGGTGGATGGGAACCTGGATCGTTGAAATTTTCCATTTTCCAAGGATCGCTGTGGGGCGATGGGAAATCAAGATCAGGCAATCTACCCAAATACAAAAAAACGAATGGAAAGCCGTCAAACGATCTGCTAAGCATGAAATCATATTTATGAAGAAAATCCCCCATTGGGCTCTCTCGCTTGTGGTGTCCGCTTTCATCTGCGCTGGTTCGGTTCAGGCACAGTCGCCCGCCGCTGCCGCTGAAAACGAAAAGGCCTACGAGCTTTTAGCAAACGCGGACTATGCAGGTGCTGCAACAGCCTACGAAGAAATCGTCAAAGGATATCCCACGGATATTTTGATTCAGAGTTGCCGAATCCAGCTCGCCACGTGCCAGCTTTACACTGGCCAATACGACAAGGCTCTCACCAATTTGGATGATACGTCCAAAGGAATGGAGCTGACGCCCGATCTCGTGATGCTTGTGGATGGTCTGCGTCCGCAAATTTACACCGCCAAAGCCGCGGTTCTCCCAGCGGGAGACGCGGGTCGGAAGGCGGCCTATGAGAAGGCGATCTCGAGCTACTCGGATTTCATCACGAAATATCCACCATCGAAGTTCCCAGAAACAGAGTCGACTATCTATGGACGCGCCATGTGCAACTTCCAAATCGAGGAATACGGGAAAGCGGCCGAAGATTTGGAGTTGAACATTAAGAACTACCCGTCCAGCCCCTCGATTCCTTCCACCAACAATCTGCTAGCCATCACATTCGCCACCCAAGCAGCCCAAATCCTCACCAGCGAAGGTGGAGATAAGGCCAAGGGCCTCGAAGTAGCCAAGCGGGCTGAGGATATCTTACTTAAAATCATTTCCGATAAAAAGGATCTCGTTCTCATGAACGATGCGAATTACCAACTCGGAGAAATCGTTTTCATGAGGGGCGCCTTCAGTCCCGAGGAGGAGAGGCAGGCCATTTACAATAAAGCCGCCGAGTTCTACTTGGCAATTCTTCCCAAAGAGGATGTGGAAGAAATGCAAAAGGAAAAAATCAAATTGATTGGCCCTCAGCGAATTGAAGCCCTTCGTGCTAAAAATATGGTGCTCAAAAAGAAGCTTGAGAAGGACCTCGAGCGCGAAGCGAAAAGACTCTCTGAAATCGCTGCTAAGCCGGATCAAACAGCAACGGCCTTCCTCAAGGTGGGTGAGATTTTCTTCAATTCCGGAAAGCACAATGAATCTCGCGTGATCATTTCGCACATAGCGCCTTTTTTGACTTCCGAAGACGAGAAGATGCGTGCGCTTTACTACAAGACGATGGGCTACGCCGTGCAGGGCGTCGAGGCGCCGGCTGTGAAAGGTTACGAAGAATTTGTGGCCTCCTACAAAGGCAAGCCGATCGCTGAAAACCTGCCGTTTCTGATTGGCAATCTCTACCTCAGCCAAGGAAAGAACGAGGAATCCATCCGCTTTTTTGACGAATCCATCCAGCAATATCCGAAGGGACGTTTGTCGGGACTATCCGTTGCGCAAAAAGCTCAAGCCCAAGTGGCTCTCAAAAAATACGACGAGGCGCTCAAGACTTTCACCGACACACTCGCGCAAAATCCGACCCCCGATATCGGACTCATCGCGCAATACGGAATTGCGAATATTTACCGCGATACGGCACGTTGGGATGAGGCCCTTGCAGCTTTTAAGGCGACTAAAGAAAAGTATGGCGATACCCCGCAGGGCATTGAATCGGGATACTGGGTTGCCGCTTGTATGCAACAAAAGGGGGACAATGCCAGTGCCGCGCCAGTTTTTGAGGCTTTCATCAAAGACAATGCAGACCACGCGCTTCTTCCGCTTGCTACCTATGCCTTGGGCAACGCGCAGATCGCCAACGGACAAAAAGACGCTGGCGTAGCGACACTCGCGCAGGTTGTCGAGAAATTCCCTGATTCTTCCCCGGCTCCATACACCTACTTCTCCCGCGCACAGGTTTTTGCAGCCGCACAAAAGCCTGACGAGGTCATGAAGTTGATGCGCGAATTCATCGAGAAATACCCGAAGGATGATAAGATTTTCTTCGCTTACAGCAGCATCGCGCAGAACTCTATTGCGGGAGGAAAGCCCGACGATGCGATGGCCGCTTACTCGGAACTTGTCGAAAAGTATCCTGAAAACCCGAACGCATCTGGTTCATTGGTGAAGATCGCCGATCTCCAGCGTGCCCAAGCTGACCGCTTGGCCACAAATTACAGCTCACTCAAGCCTGAGGATCGTGAAAAGTGGAAAACGGCCATCGATGCCTCGATTGCTTCATTGGAGAAGTTGATAGCGAATTACCCGCAGAGTGCGGACATCGTGGCAGGGTTGCAATCGCTTCTAACGAGCCAACGTGCCTTGCTTCGTTCTTCGTTGAAAACGGACGCTGATGTGGAAACGTACTTCCAAGAAGTCGCGGGCAAAACGTCGGATCCTGCCGCGAAGAGCAAGATTCTCTTCGCGCTCGCTGGATTTATCTCCGAAAAAGACAAGCCACGCGCACTTACTAAGATGAACGAAGCTTACAATGCTTCTGTGGTTTATAGCCCCAAGGATCTCGACATCTATGGACTGGCTCTCGCTGAAAGCGGCAAGGTGGACGAGGCTCAAGCTGTCTTTGAAAAATTGGCAGCTGATTATCCGATTCCTGAAGGCGCCAAGCCAAATACCGCTCCGACGATCGTTCAGGAAGCTCAGGCTACGGCCCTCTTCGGTATGGGGCGCGTTGCGCAGGAGCGTAAGCAAACGATTGAAGCCGGTAAGCTTTTTGAACAGCTGAAGACACTTTACGCGTGGTCACCCAAAGTGCTGGAGGCCAATTATGGTATTGCCCAGTCCCTCCGCGCTGAGAATAAGGCTGACGATGCGATCAAGCTGCTTGGAACAATCATCCGCGCTCAGAATGCCACGGCCGAGCTACGCGCGAATTCCTTCCTCCTCTACGGCTACATCATGAAGGACAAGTCCGAGAAGGAATCGGATCCTAAGAAAAAGGAGGAAAGCCGCGCCTCGGCGGTCGACTTCTTCATGAAGATTCCTCAATTCTACTCAGGCGTTCCAGCCGCAGCTGTTCCTGGTCTCTGGGAAGGGGCTCAACTCATGGAGCAACAGGCGGCCGCCAGCGCCGATCCGAAGTTCAAAGCTCAGCAACTTGGCCGAGCCAAGGCTTCGTATGAGCAAATCGTGAAGGACTTTCCGAGCGACAAAATCGCTCCCAAAGCCAAGGAGCGCGTTCAAGCCCTCGCTGGATCGTGAACAAAAGGGAGCGCGCGGCGGAGCTTCTCAAGCGCCTCCCGGTCATCTACCCAGATGCCCACTGCGAGCTAGTCTATTCCAGTCCACTGGAATTGCTGGTTGCGACGATTCTTTCTGCTCAGTGCACCGATAAGCGGGTCAATATGGTGACCCCAGCCCTCTTTCGTCGCTGCCCGAGCGCATCCGACTACGCCACCATTTCGCAGGATGAAATGGAGGAGTTGATTCACTCAACAGGGTTTTACCGCAACAAATCCAAAAATATCCGAGCCATGGGCGCGGCTTTACTGGAAAGGCATAGCGGTGAAGTGCCATCCACATTGGAATCGCTCGCGGCTCTCCCTGGTGTCGGACGCAAGACCGCGAATGTTGTTCTCGGAAACGCGTTTTCTAAAAACGAAGGGATCGTTGTGGACACGCATGTCTCTCGCTTGTCCCAGCGCTTAGGCCTCACGAAATTCACGGACCCGATTCGCATCGAGCAGGATCTCATCAAACTTTTTCCCCGTCCGTTCTGGACCGATTTCAGCCACTGCCTCATCTTTCACGGTCGGCGTCGGTGTCCCGCTCGCAAGCCCGATTGTGCCCAGTGTGAGTTGAATGATATTTGCCCCTCGGCAAAAGTTTAAAGAGCCGGGCCCGCTTTGCGATTCGGTATTGAACAAAAAAGTTGAGCGTTTGCATTCCAGTGGTCACAATCCGAGGTCTTATGGTTGTCGCTCCCAAAATCCGTGGATTTATTTGCACCACAGCTCATCCGGAAGGATGCGCGAAACATGTCGCTGAACAAATTGCCGTGGTGAAAAGCCGCGGGCCGATCGCCAACGGGCCTAAGAAGGTGCTCGTGATCGGGTCTTCCACCGGCTATGGCCTTGCTTCTCGTATCGCAGCCGCGTTCGGCTCGAATGCTGCCACGGTCGGCGTTTTCTTCGAGAGAGCAAGCGAGGGCGACCGCACTGCGACAGCCGGATGGTATAACTCCGCCGCCTTCGAGCGCGAAGCCGCCGCTGCTGGGCTCTACGCTCGCTCGTTCAATGGCGATGCCTTTTCGGATGCCATGAAGACGGAGGTTATTGCCGCCATCAAGAAAGATCTCGGACAAGTGGACTGTGTGATTTACAGCCTCGCTTCCCCACGTCGCACGCATCCTAAAACCGAGGAAGTTTTGAAATCTGTTCTCAAGCCGATTGGCGAATCTTACACCAATAAAAACCTTAACACCGGCAATGGGGTCGTGAATGAGATCACCATCGATCCGGCCAACGAGGATGAAATCGCTCAAACTGTGTCGGTGATGGGTGGCGAGGATTGGGAGATGTGGATGGAATCCCTTGCATCGGCAAACGCTCTTGCGCCTGGAGTTCAGACGCTCGCTTATTCCTACATCGGACCCGTGCTCACTTGGCCGATCTACAAGAACGGCACAATTGGCCAAGCGAAACTAGATCTCGAGCGCGCGCAGAAGGCCCTCGATCAAAAGCTCGCGCCGCTTAGTGGTAAGGCTTGGATTTCCGTGAACAAGGCGCTCGTGACGCAGGCCAGTTCTGCGATTCCGGTCGTTCCTCTCTATATTTCTCTTCTCTACAAAATCATGAAAGCCGCTGGGTCGCATGAAGAATGCATCGAGCAAATGGATCGCCTCTTCCGTGATCGTCTCACCAACGGAAATCCCCAACCCGACGAGGCTGGGCGAATCCGCTTGGATGACTGGGAAATGGCTGAAGGTGTCCAAAGCCTCATCAGCGAACGCTGGAACGCCGTGACGACCGAAAACTTCGCTGAGTTGGCGGATTTTGCGGGTTATCAAGCGAACTTCCTCAAGCTTTTCGGATTCGGTCTCGATGGCGTCGACTATTCCGCAGATACGGACGTCGCCGTTTCTATTCCATCGATCGCCTGATTTTTAAAGCGGTTTGAGTGGGGCTAGGCCCTCAGAAACCTTTGAGCGATGGGCATTCGGCGACCGATCCCGAATGCCCTGCTGGTGACTCTTAGACCTGGAGCTGCCTGCTCGCGCTTGTATTCATTGAAGTCCACCTTGCGAGTGACCCAATGAACGGTTTTGGCATCAAAACCCTGCGCAACGATGGCATCCACCCCGAGATTTTCTTCAACGTAAAGTCGCAAGATGGCATCTAAGGTTTCATAGGGAGGAAGGGTGTCTTGATCGGTTTGGTCGTGACGAAGTTCGGCGCTCGGTGGTTTGTCGATGGTCCGGCGGGGAATGATTTCCGTATCACGATTCAGAAACTCCGCCAACGCGTAAACCATCGTTTTTGGCACGTCGGAGATCACGGCTAGACCGCCACACATGTCGCCGTAGAGCGTGCAGTAGCCGACCGCTAGCTCGCTTTTATTGCCAGTAGTGAGAAGCAAGTGGCCGAATTTGTTGGAAAGCGACATGAGTGTGAGGCCACGAAGTCGGGCTTGCATGTTTTCCTCGGTCGTATCCTCCGATAGTCCTTCAAAAACGGGACGCATTTGCTTTTTAAAAGTCTCGAAACTATCTGCGATGGGAATCGTGTGGTAGGTGATGCCCAAATTGTGAGCGAGGGCGGCGGCATCCTCTAGACTGTGTGTGGAAGAATAGGGCGATGGCATCGCGATGCCGGTGACTTTATCCGCGCCCAAAGCCTCGACGGCAATGCAGGCGGTCACGGCGCTATCGATGCCACCGCTCAGTCCCAGTACGGCAGTACGGAATCCGCACTTGGCTGCGTAGTCGCGCAAACCCAGAACGAGAGCGCTACGGAGATCGTCCATGTCCGTCGCGGACTCGGGTTCCGTGCAGGGCGTATTTTCGACGAGCAAGCTAGCCTCAACAAATCCTGGGCCGCTTTTTAAGAGTTGCCCATCGGCGGCAATGGCGAGGGAGTGTCCATCAAAGACCAGTTGGTCATTACCTCCGATGGCATTGCAGTAGTAGAAAGGAATGCGATTTTTCTGAGCTTGGGAGCGGAGCATCTCTATCCGGCGGGCAGGCTTGCCGATTTGGAACGGTGAGGCGCTGAGATTCAGAATGGCTTCCGCACCCGCTTTCACAAGGATCTCGACGGGGTCGCAACCGTAGAGGGGTCGTGGCAGGTATTCTGGGGTCCACACATCCTCGCAGATCGTTATTCCGAAAAGACGGCCGTGAATTTCGACCGGTGCGGGACGAGGACCCGGGTGAAAATACCGGGCCTCATTGAAAACATCGTAAGTGGGCAGCAGGGTTTTAAAAATCCAGTGGATCGGCTTCCCGCGCTCCAGCACAGCGGCGGCGTTGAAAAGCGGCTTTCCCTCTGGCGAGGAATTCCATTGCACACAGCCGACAATCCAGGCGGCGGAGTCCGTGGCACTATGGATTTCCTCCAGCATTCGAAGACTTGCGGGAACAAAGTCCGATTGAAAAAGCAAATCCTGCGGGGGATAGCCGGTGAGGACGAGTTCCGGAGTGAGGATGATTTCGGCTCCCTGGCGCTCGAGAGCGCGGCAGGAATCGATGATCTTGCGTGCGTTGCCGGCGAGGTCGCCAACGGTCGAGTTGATCTGTGCGAGTCCGATTTTCATGAATTACCAAAAGCCCCATTGGCGGGTGGACATGATGTAAATGCCCAGACCGAGATTGGTGATCGCGTGCGCGAGAACGCAAGCCGAGAGACTACCTGTGCGAACCGCGACGAGGTTGTAGGCGATCCCGCAAAGAAAGGCGGCGGGCCAGTCAGCCGTCTGATGCACCAGCATGAAGGCGAGCGCCACAATAAGAAACGAACGCCATTGAAAGGTTCCAATCCGCACGTTGTTGAAATCCTCCTTAATCAAAAATCGCATCAAAAATCCGCGCCAGAATAGTTCTTCCAAAACCGGAACAACGATCACCAAGCGGGCAAAGCGCGCGAGCACCGAGGACCAGTAAAGAAAGGGGTTCGCTTCAAATAGGGTGGGATCAAATCCCTTCAATCGCGGAGGAAAACCAAACAGCAACTGAGGTGAGATCCATAATCCGAGCACCGCAAATCCTACGACTACGGCAAACAAGTAACCATTTCGCTTTCCCCAAGAATAAGCTTTCCAGAAATAAAGAAGCGCAGCCCCGCACAGTAAGGTTTGGAGTGGGTAAACCCCCTGCTCAGGAAAATGAGACCAAATCGAATCGCCGCTAACCATCTTCACCAAGGGAAGCAAGGCGAGGGCGCCTATGAACAAGGCGAACGGCAATACATAAGCGGCAAGTGGTGATCGCATCGCCGGGATCTAGGTGTCCAAAAAACAGGCTAGAGCGTTTCAGGCGCTTCCAGCAGTTCCGCAATGCGCTTCAGGAGTCGACCGGCGGCACCGCCGTCGATCACGCGATGGTCGAAGCTCAAGGTGAACTGGGCCTCGATCACTGGGACAAATTTTTCCAGCTTGGCATCCCAAGATGGTACGGTCTGTCCCGCGCCCATTCCGAGAAGGATGGTCTGCTCGGGGAGAGGAATCGGGGTGGCCAGAGTGAGGCCGAAGGTTCCGTAGTTCGTGATAGTCGCGATGGATCCGCCGGTGTCGTTTGCTGGGAGGCGGCGTTGACGGGCCAACTCGACGAGGCGGTTGTAGCGGGAGACCAAGTCATCGAGAAGGAATTGGTCGGCATTCCGAATCACCGGCACAAGAACACCATCTTCCGCTTCCACAGCGAAGCCGATATCCACGGATGGGGGATGAACGATGCGGTCACCGATCAGGCGGCCCGCAGGGGCGCTGTTCTCGCCGAGGGCAATCGCAAGTGCACGCAGGGCGTAAAGAGCTGGGCCGGGCTTCGAAGGGTGGCTTTTGCGGTGGGTTAACAGATTGTCGAGATTGATCGGCCGGCAAACTGTAGCAAGCGGACGTGACCAACTGCGAATCATCGCATCGGCTACGGCCTTGCGCATCGGCGAGGCTGGGGTGATTTTATTGTTCTCGATGCTGCCCATGAAGCGCTCGAGATCTTCAATGGTGACGCGTCCGCCAGCTCCGCTGCCGGGGATGCCAGCGAGATCGGAGGATCGGAGGCCTAGTTCGACCATCCGTGCTTTCATGCGCGGGGAAAGGTAACTCACGCCGCCTGCATGGGCGGGGACGGGCAGTCCGCCGGGGACGGTCGGCTCTACAGTTTGAGGCTTCGCTGGAGCATCAGGACGTTTTTTTTCCGGTTTGCGTTTGGGCGCTTCCTCTTGATCGAGGCCGAGGCGGGCAGCCTCCTCGTTGGTGACCTCAATATGTCCCAAAATGGCACCCACGGGATAGCTTACGCCTGCTTCGGCGGTAATCGTGACGAGTTGGCCAGTGCAGGAGGCTGTGACAGCCATCATTGCCTTGTTGGTTTCCACCTCGATGATGTCGGCATCCGCCTGCACGGTGTCGCCTTCCTGATGGAGTATGCGGACGATGGTGGCCTCGGCGATGGATTCGCCGAGTTGGGGCATTTGAATGGGTACGAGTGCCATGGTGGTTCAGCTAAGTAGCAGGCGCCGGGCTGCGGCGGCTATGGTGGATGCGGTCGGGCGGTGGACTGACCAAAGATCGGGATGGTAGGGGACGGGGGTGTCTTTTGCGTTCACGCGCATGGGGGCAACGTCTAAGAGACCGAAGCCCTCCGCGGTAACGCGCGCAATAACTTCGGCGGTGACTCCGCCCCAAGGCCATTCCTCGCTTACACAAAGGAGTCGGCCGGTGCGGGCCACGGAGGCCAAAATCGTATCCGTGTCGAGGGGCTTAACGCTACGAAGGTCGACGATCTCAAGCTCAAATCCCTCTTCGGCGAGTTCCGTCGCGGCCGCAAGAGATTCGTGGAGCATGGCGCCGTGGGTGACGATCGTGGCATCACGTCCGGCCCGCGCCAAACGCGCTTTGCCGATCGGGAGAGATGTCTCGGGAAGCGAATCGGCTTTGAGATGGTTATAAAGGAACTTGTGCTCGCAGAAGATGACGGGGTCATCGAGTCCCACCGCATCAAAAAGCATCGTGTAGGCATCTTCAACCGTGGCCGGAGTCAGGACGACCAGACCAGGGTAGTGGGAATAGAGCGCCTCCATGCTTTGGCTATGAAAGGGACCGCCGCCGGAGGTCCCGCCTGAGGGGAGGCGTACCACGATCGGGCAAGGAACGCCGGTGCGATAATAGAGCGTCGCAGCGTGATTCACGATCTGGTTGAGGCCGCAGGTTGAAAAATCGGCGAACTGCATTTCCACGATCGGGCGCATGCCTTCGATGGCCGCTCCGATGGCCATTCCAACGATGGCATCCTCGCTCAGCGGGGCATCAAAAACGCGGCCGGGAAATTCTTTGGAGAGATTCTTGGTGGCTTTGAATGCGCCGCCGAAACTTCCGATATCCTGGCCGTAGAGAAAAACCCGAGGGTCAGTGGCGAGCGCCTTCTGCTGTGCGAGGCGAATGGCTTCTAGGTAAGTGATCATGATGTGGCGTAATGCTCACGATATTCCGGACAGGAAAGGGCCGCCCAGTCGTCCTCTTCGGGATCCGGTGCTGGTTCGCGGCGGACACGGTCGGCGGTGGAGTTGACTTCCATCTCGACCTCGCGTCGCCACTCGGCGTGTTCCTGGGCAGTCGCCCATGCTTGATCGAGGATGTGGCGTTCGGCGAGAGCGAGGCAATCTCCACCCAGCGCGGAAGCCTTCAACTTGGGATCCACGTATTGACCGTCATCATGCTCGCCATGGCCGACGAGACGTAAAAGATCAGCAACGACGAGTTGGGGGCCACCTCCCTCACGGGCGTTGTGCACCGCGCGGCGAAGCGTTTGTAGGCAATCCAAAAGGTTTGTTCCATCCGCCTTGTGGCCTGTGACTCCGTATCCAGCGGCCTTGTCTAGGAGATCCGCGCAAGCGTATTGGCGGGAATTCGGTGTCGAGTAGGCATACTGGTTATTAGCGACCACGACAATGAGGGGGAGTTTCTCGACGGCAGCGGCATTGAGGCCCTCGTGGAAGGCTCCCGTCGATGTGCCGCCATCGCCGATGCAGGTCGCGCCTACGACGCCACTCTCGCCCTTGAGGCGCCGTGCAAAGAGAGCGCCTGAGACGGCAGGAATCATCGCGCCCAGATGGCTGATCATGGCATAATAGCCGTCGCGGGGACGGCCTCGATGGATATTCCCATCTCTACCCCGCATGGAGCCGAGTTGAGAACCGAGATAGGTGCGGAGGGTATCAAGAACGGTATCTCCGAAAGCCAAGCGTCCGGCCTGATCACGGATGAGGGGGGCAAATATATCGCCACGGTGAAGGTGAGTTCCGACCGAGACGCTCAAGGCTTCTTGTCCTCGACCGAGGAAGACGCCGCCTTTGATCATTCCCGCTCGATAGAGGCTGGCTAACTTTTCCTCCAGCACGCGGGACAGAAGCATAATGCGATAGGCCTTGATATAATCGGCCTGAGTTACTGCGGCGCTCGTCTTTGGCATTTCGCTGATTTTTATATGAAAAACTCGGGGCCTCCTGCAAACATTCGTTGCGTTGACCGTGTTTTTCTAATTGCTCGAGGGTGGGAGGACTTGAACAGAAATTGGTGCTGCCGTGGCGAGGTGGATGTCCCGTTGAGGGAAAGCCAAGGCGATGCCAGCTTCATTCAGGGCATTATAAATCGAAAGCCTCAGCTCGCTTGGAACGCGATTGCCCGTTCCGCCGACTTGCTTATCCACCCAGTAAAGGAGGCGGAGAACGATGGCATCGGCCCCGAAGTCGTGGAAAAAAACGTTCGTGGCGTAGTTTTTCAAAACATCCGGATGCGATTTGGCGATGCGGGTGACGATTTCGAGAGCCTTCTCGACAGGCGAACCGTAGTTGATGCCGATGAGGATTTCCTGTCGGACATGCTTATCGGTGAGGGTCCAGTTGACCACGGTGCCTTGGAGGATGACGCTATTCGGGATGAGAATTTCGACGCCATCGGGGCGGCGGAGTTGAGAGCAACGCGTGCCTATCGAGGTCACGGTGCCGGCATAAGTGCCCACATCAATGATGTCGCCGATACGGATCGGGCGTTCAAAGAGGAGAATGATACCGCTGATCAGATTATTAACGAGTTGCTGGGATCCAAATCCCACCGCGATCGCCGCTGCACCGCCAAGGAGAGCGAAAATGGTGAGTGGGATTTTCACCACCGCCAGCGCCACGAGGCTGATGCAAACGAGGAGAAAGTAAGTGCTGAATTTTTGGATTATAGCGCCGGTATTTGCATCCAACGAAAACCGCGATGTGAGGCGGGATCGGAGCCAACGGCTGAATCCGGATGACAGTAGGCCGCCAATGATAAGGATGAGCAGGGCCGACAACATCATCCCGAGGGTGACCGGACTGGGGCGCTGCACGATTTCGCCATTAATGAAAACCGAATCATTCAGTTGGAAGATTTCGGTATTCCAAAAAGCCCTCATCTCCTCGCTGAGGGAGGCTGCAGCGACATCGAACTTTTGACTCATGTTGAGGAGATTCCTTCGTTCCGCCAGATCGGCATTGGCCAGAGTGATGAGCTGCACAAGGTAGTCAAAGCTGGTTTCCCAATTCGATAGAGCCTCATCCTCTTGGGTAAAATATTTTTCCACAAGCTGTCGAATGGCGTCAGGGGCCTTCTGCTCCGGGTTGTTGAGGAGGGCCTGTGCGATCCGGCGGCGATCCTGTGATTTTGCGTGCAGACTGGCAACGAGCGGACGCCAAGTCTGTACATCCTGCATACGCTCATTTACCGCTCTGGCCGTCTTATCAAACGACTTGGGGTCAGTTGCATTCCAGATATCATAGCGAGCTTGCCAAATTTGAGAGCGGATTAGAAGACCCACCCTACGATATTCGGAGATTTGGATTTGGGTCTCCAGCCCCTGCATCAGAAGAGAGTTGATCTCTGGGAAACGGCGCAAGGCGCCTGTGGAAGGCAATGCCTTGATTTGATTCTCCAGCTCAAGGGCGGTTTTGGCGCTCTCCGCCTCGTCCTTTTGGGTCTGCTCGCGCTTGGCGTCTAACAATCCATTCGGAAAAACAACATGCCCCTTGAGGCAATCCAAATATTTGTTGGCAATTTTGATGCGAGCCTCTTGCAGCTTCATGTCGGCGGTGACGGACGTCGAGTCGGCTCTTGCTTGCTGCTGTGCAAAGGCGGCTGCGACCCGAAGTTCCTGCAGCTTCAATTGCCAAGCCAACTGCGGCGTGGCGGGAGGGGCGGAATTCTGAAGGGAATGCAGTTCGGCTTGCTCTTTTTTCAGTTCCTCAAAAGAAATTCGATTCTGCTCGATGCGCGACTGGGCGATTTTTTTCAGGACATCAAGCCAGTTTTCGGCCTGCCAGAGGTCGAGGCGAGCTGTATCGAAAACATCGAGCCCAGTATCGGCGTTGAAGATGGGGGGGGTGAAGTTGGCGATCGCCTTTTCAAACTCGGCGGTTTGCTTGACGAGAATCTGTGTGCTCGTGGCGCGCTCCTCCTTAAAGGTCTTCATTTCCACGATCTGGCCGAGCAGGTGGAGGTAGTCCCGGAATTCCTCGGGGGTCGCGGGTTCGGTTTTTTGGAACATCTCTAACCCTCCATCCAAGGCCGCACTCAGCATGGCGGCGTAATCAGGGGCGGGATGAGCAGGCGTGGGATGAG
>CAMBAQ010000025.1 GCA_945863785.1 Chthoniobacter flavus | reverse complement strand
TCTCATTTGGGATGGGAATGGTTAACTTTGTTGGCTTCTTTTGGCTGATCAGGGCTTCGAGAAAAAGCGACGAATACCAGTTTCTGCTCGGCTTTTGTGCCCCTGGAGTGATTTGGGCGATTTACGCGTTTATCATCGGTGGGGCTATTGCACCCGCCGCTTCCCTTGCCTTTATCCCGATTCTGATTTTCCTCAGTGCTCAAGGAATCCATCGTAGGTTCATGCCTGTGGTGGGAACGATCGTAGTCTGTTTAGCCCTTTTCTCATCGGCATTCATGCTGCGGCAATCTGGGGTGATGCGTGGGATGTGGGCAGCGATTGCTTCGGAAATCAATACCGCTAGTCGCGAAATACCCGCCAGTGAGGGAGGAGGCTTTTTGGTTGCGGAAAATGCCGACCAGGCATCCATTTTGGCCGTTTATTTCAAAACCAGAACGCAAACATCATATCCCCCGATTTTTGTCACCGAATCACCGGCCATCAGTAGTCAGTTTGGTCTCTGGCCGTCCTATGCCGATTTTATTGATTCCGACAAGATAGCTGACGAATATTTCACTGAGCAAAAAGGTGAGAATCCCTTTATCGGAAGGAATGCGCTTTTTCTCGGATCCGAGCTTCCACAAACGATCAAGGGAGCATTTGCTGAAATCCGCCCGCTCCGCCAAATTCAACTTCCCAATGGTACCCAGTTGACCGTTTTTCTTTGTTTGGACTACCAGACTTTGCCGCTCTGATTTCGGTATGGTTTTTCAAGCCCCGGCCAAGATCAATCTCAGCCTCCGCATCCTCGGCAAACGTGCCGATGGCTTTCACGAGATCGAGACCGTTATGGCTCCACTCTCGCTTGCGGACACCCTCGATATCGAACTCGGGGAGGGGAGGGGTGTCGAGTTCACCTGTAGCGATACCTCGTTACCATTGGATGGGACAAATCTCGTTTGCCTTGCTGTGGATGCGTTTTCTCGGCATACGGGACGACAATTCCACGCTCGGATTCATTTGGACAAAAAAATCCCCCACGGCGCTGGTCTCGGCGGAGGGAGTAGTGATGCGGCTTCCGCTCTCAAGGCCCTCAATACGATTCTTGGATCGGGGCTTTCTGTTGACGATTTGGAGTCGTTAGCGGGGACGCTCGGTTCCGACGTCCCTTTCTTTATCCGCTCCTGTCCTGCTATCTGTCGGGGGCGCGGAGAGATTGTCGGGCCGCTTGCATCCTTTCCAGGGGCTAACGTCTTGCTGGTAAAGCCTCCGTTTCCTATTCCGACGCCGTGGGCTTATCAAGCCTATCAAAAAAGCAATAAGTCCGCCGAAACTTTTCGCCAATTCCATGGTTCCATCGAGTTGATGAATGATCTCGAAGCGCCGGTTTTTTCGAAATACCTCGTCCTGCCCGTCCTGAAGCGTTGGCTACTTGATCAAGCCGGCGTTCTGTCTGCGATGATGTCGGGATCGGGATCCACCATTTTTGCGATAGTGAACAAGGATGCCGTTGATCTCGAGTCGCGCTTATTGTCCGAGTTTGGGTCCCCATTTCTTTTACATCGCTGCCAACTTATGGGCTCATCGCCTCTGGGACTTCATTGATGGATTCTCCACCCGAGTCCTTAACCGATGACGAGGATTTCGCTCTCATGCGACGGGTGGGGATGGGCGATGAGGCTGCTTTTGAAAAACTGATTGAGCGGCATCAGTTGCGGGTCATCGGGACGATTACAAAAATGCTCGGCAGTTTCGAGGGTGCCGAGGATCTCGGGCAGCAAGTCTTCTTGCGCGTCTGGAATAACGCATCTCGCTATCAGCAGACGGCCAAATTCACAACTTGGTTGCTCACGATTGTTCGTAATCTCGTTTTTAACGAGGTTCGGCGTCGTCAGCGCGCGCAATGGCTTCCGATGGAACACGCGGATGGTACTCCCCGAGAGTTTCTTGATCCGAACGCACGCACCGGTTCCCAGCAATGCGATCGCAGCGAGTTGAGTGAAGCGGTCGACAAGGCGATTGCCGCGCTGCCCGAGGCCCAGCGCATGGCAATCATCCTGCGCCGCTACGAGGAGTTGCCCTACGAAGATATTGCGGAGGTTTTAAAAACCACAGTTCCTTCGGTGAAAAGCCTGTTATTCCGAGCCCGCGAGGAATTGCGACTGAAGCTCGCCCGTTTTCTGAGCGAAGAGTAAAATCTCGTATTCATTCTAAAAGTCCTTGTGCGCGGCATAAAATGGACTAATGGTTATTTTGTTTTGAGAAGGTCAGCCAAGTCGCGTCCTGCATCAATAATCGCCAAACCTATCTGGTTTCAGCGAAAGTTTCTCCACCTCCACTTTACTGCATCCATCACGCTCGAGATGTTTGCTTCACTCAACCTCAGCCATTAAAAATATGCATCGTCCTACACCTTTGGAGTCAACAGATGAACAGGGATTTTTCTTTCCTGAACTTGCGCCGAGTGGCGGAGTTTCCTTTGCTGGTTTAGCCAAGAATTTCGTTCTCGATACGAACGTGCTCGTGCACGACCCGCATTGCCTCAACCGCTTTCAGAATAACCATGTTTTCATTCCCGTTGAGGTCCTCACCGAGTTGGATAACTTTAAAAACGAACAAAACGAACGTGGCGCAAACGCTCGACGGGTCCATCGGTTCTTGAGCCAAATATTCAGTCACAATGTGACCAATGTGACCGACGGAGCTCCCACCTCCGGCGGCGGATCCATTCGTATTCTGGTTAACGAATCGGCTCGCGGAGCTAAGCCAAATGCGGCGATGAAGCGTTTCCTTAAGATATTTCCTGATCAGGATCGCATGGATCATCGCATTATGGCAGCTGCACTTGCCTTGCAAGAACGGGAGGAGGCTCCCACGATCCTTGTTACCAAAGATCTCAACATGCAATTGCGGGCGATGGCGATCGGACTTCAATGCGAGGACTATCTCAGCGATAAAGTCGCGGAACAGGATGTTGACGGCAACGACATCCGAAGCATTCCCGTCGAGGCGCACGAACTCCAAAGATTCGGGAGTTCAGGTGTTATCACCCTTCCTGTCGAGCGAACGGGGGCAATGGAGATCAACGAATACGCCCTTCTTCAAGTTTCCGAGGGAAAGTTGCTGCCGGCGCGTCACACCGCTGACGGTGTTTTTACTCGCCTTAACATCCCGTCACATTTGCAAAGCCCTCGGGGCATTGATCTGCGGCCCGCCAATACGGGTCAGCAGTGCTTTCTCGATGCGCTTCTCGATCCCGATATCTCGCTCATTACGTGCTATGGAAAAGCCGGTACTGGAAAAACATTACTTGCTGTCGCGGCGGGGCTCTTCATGACCGGGAGGCAGGAATTTAATGGAATGACCGTAAGTCGTCCCGTCGTCGCGATGGGAGATACGCTGGGTTTCCTGCCCGGCACATTGAATGAAAAAATGCATCCTTGGCTGCAGTCGATTTATGATGCGTGCGAACTTCTCATGCCGCTGAATCCGACAAAAACTGACGGAGTGAAGCAACGCCCTTTCAGCGATCGCAAAAAGGATGCCGCTGCTGCAACGAATGGCGCGTCCCACAGCGGTCATCAAAATCCCATTGTGAAGCCGTATGAACAACTCATTGAGCGCGGCCTTTTGGAAATTGAGGCCCTCTGCTACATTCGCGGTCGATCGATACCCAATCGATTCTTTGGTCTCGATGAGGCGCAGCAACTCACACCGCTTGAGGCCAAAACTGTTGTGACCCGCATGTCGAGGGGATCCAAATTGGTCATGGTTGGAGATCCTGCCCAGATTGATAATCCCTATGTGGATAGTCGCTCCAATGGTCTTGTGTACACTCGCAATCGATTGAGAGGTCACACACTTACGGCTCATATTTCTCTCACGAAGGGCGAGCGTAGTCCGCTTGCTGAGATCGGAGCCAGTCGGATGTAAGTCCCCTTTTTTCAAAAATTGTCTTTGCTGGAGTGAGATGCCAGAGGTAGATGTTCCTTATGTTCACGTTCCTCATTGCAGGCGGATCCTTGATCACCACACTCGTTGAGCCACCGCTTCCCGAGTTTCAAAACCACCTTCTTAACGGAACTCCCGTCGCGGCTAAACAAGTTGTATGCCGCGACCGCTGGGGCACACCGATGATGCCTGACGGAAAGGGAAGTTACAGTATCTCGGCGCCCCCTAACCAGGCCTACATTGATCGGAGTCTCATTCAACCACCCCGTACATCCGCGCCTGTTTATCGGCCGGGGATCAGCGCTCAAAGCGCATTGAGCCTTGTTGCTCCTACGGCAGCTCCGTCGGAAGGCGCAAAATAAGCCCCGCTGATTCATCGAGTGCCGTCGCATCTGGGATAGGGGATTCGTGAGCGCCGATTGTCCAAAAGGATCCTTCAACGCCCACTGGTTTGCTTTTTTCAATGCGCTCACCTTCCAGATCGTCATTGGAACGCCGCTCATTCTTTATGCGAAAAGTATAGGGGCGAGCTCGACTGTTTTGGGGCTTCTCGCTGCGGCCACGCCACTAATGACGATGTTGCAGTTGCCGGCTGCAAAATACCTGCCGGTTTTCGGCTACCGACGGTTTGTCTTATTGGGCTGGGGGGCACGGACGGTTTTTATTTTTTTCATAGCGCTCATTCCTGTGCTGGGATTTCTCGATCGGACGACCAAGCTGACGCTATTGGTTTTCTGCATTCTGGTTTTTAACATGATGCGCGGAGCGGCCTCGGCGGCATGGATGCCGTGGATAGCCCTCTTGATTCCCGAGGAGGCCAGAGCGCGGTTTTTATCGAGAGATCAGCTTTTTATGTTCTCCGGTTCTCTGCTGGCTGTGCTGGTATCTGCGTTCTTGATTGGAGGCGAAGTCGCCGCTTACGAATTTTCGTTGGTCTTCTTGTTGAGCGGCCTTGCGGGTAGCGTGGCGTTGTATTTCATAAAAAAAATTCCTGATGTTCATGCTCCGGATGCCGTGCAGCAATCGTCCCAGCCCGTTCCTTGGAAGACGATTTTCCTGTATCCGCCCTTCCTGGCGCTTCTTTTGTTCAATATTCTTTTTGTGTTCGAGGTTGGAAGTCTGGGGGTTTTTACCGTCCAGTATTTAAGGGATCTCCCAGGGTTCAATGACGCGGTGGTATTGTACATTTCCTGCCTTTCTTTCATGGGTTCACTTCTTGTGCTGCCCTTTGTTGGTGGGTGGTTGGATCGATTTGGAAACAAAGCGGTCCTTTTTGTTTCCTTGCTTCTTTTTGGCACCGTGATTCTTGGTTGGTTTTCCCTTGCGGCAGGGCTTTTGAGCCCGCAAAGCGGAGTTGTTTTACTGGTCAACTTTCTTGCTGGTGTGGCGGGGGCTGGCTTCAATGTTGCGAACTCTCGAATGGCGTTTGCCATTATGCCTCAGGCGGGGCGGGATCATTTTTTTGCGCTTTTCAGCGTTATTACTAGTCTGGGACTGGGGGCGTCTCCGGTCTTGTGGGGAATCTCGTTGGATTATATCGGGACGTTTGAAGTCATCACGGGGGCATTCCACTGGCATCGACATAGTATTTATTTTGGCGTCCTTTTTGGACTCAACATTCTCACGCTTCTGCAGGTTCGCAAACTGCACGAAACAGCGGCAAAAAATCGTGGCGATGTGCTCGCCGAAACTTTTAAAGAAGCTGTTTAACGAAAGCCTCGCGGTCGAATGGAGCGAAATCGGTTTCCTTTTCTCCGGTGCCAATGAAGCGAGTGGGAATACCGATTTCCTGCTGAATGGCCACGGCCATGCCGCCTTTGCCGCTGCCATCGAGTTTGGTGAGGATGACTCCGGTGAGGCCGATGGCTTTGTGAAATTCCGTCGCCTGGACTAGCGCGTTGGAACCCGTCGTGGCATCGAGGACGATCCACTTTTCGTGAGGGGCATCGGGATCGTGCTTGCTGAGTGTGCGAGCGACCTTGGCGAGTTCCTGCATGAGGTTACTTTTCGTGTGGAGGCGTCCTGCCGTATCGCAAATGAGGAACTCGATATTCCGGCGGTGCGCGCTATTCCAAGCATCGTAGCAAAGTGCCGCCGAGTCGCCCTGATATTGGCTTTTCAGTACCTCGATGCCGAGACGATCACCCCAGCGGCAGAGTTGCTCGATAGCTGCGGCTCGAAAGGTGTCCGCCGCCACGAGGAGACAGGAATAGTGATGGGATTTCAGCCAGTGCGCAAATTTCGCGGCCGATGTCGTTTTACCGGTTCCATTCACGCCAACGATGAGAAAGGTATTGGGCTTGCCCGCCAAGGGTGATGGCGGGGGTGGGGTAGGAGGCAAGATTTTGAGTATTTCCTCGCGAGTCACCTCGAGCGCCGTTTCGCCAGTGACGTCCCATCCACGAGCTCGGAGAGCTTCCAAAATGTGGCGCGTCATTGTGACACCCAAGTCGGCCCGAATGAGCAACTCCTCGAGTTCATCCCAGTCCACCGGCGCACCAGTGAATTTGGCGAGGAAGCTTTTAAAAAATCCCGCAGCCATCGTTTAATGGGCGGAAGGTTTGACGCTCGCGCGAAATTGCTTGCGGATGTTATCGAGCACCCCGTTGACGAACTTGCCCGAATCTCCCGTACTGAATTTTTTAGCAATTTCAATCGCCTCGTTAATGGCTACGGCCGGAGGTACATCTGGGCAGTGGAGGAGTTCGTAGGTGGCGACGCGCAGGACATTCCGATCTACGGCCGAAAGGCGGTTAAACTCAAAGTTCAGCGCATTTTTTCGGATGGCCTCATCGACACTCTCGCGATGGCGCATCCAGCCTTGCAGGAGCGCGTCGCAAAAACGGCGACCGCTCGGACTCAGTCCCCGCATGTCGTAGAACTCGGTTAATGCGGTATCGCTTTCGTCCCCCTGCATTTCACGTTGGTAAAGATATTGTGCCGCTGCTTCGCGGGCGTCGCGTCGAAGACCCATATTATTTATTAAAAACTAACAGATTGCGTGTGGCGGATACCGCAGCTTTTGCAGCTTCCACTCCTCGGTTGTGCTCGGTTCCCATGCAACGGGCCTGAGCTTGTTCCATGCTATTCACAAGTAAGACCTCATGAATCACGGGGAGTTCGAATTCGAGGGAAATATTTAAAAGAGACTTGGTGACCGCATCCGCAATCAGGGAAGCATGCGCGGTTTCCCCTTGCAGGATCAAACCCAGAGCGAGCAGAGCATCGTAGCGTCGCGATTTTGCTGCCGCTTGAACAAATAAAGGAATTTCAAAAGAGCCAGGCACCCAAAAAACATCCACGACAGCATCTGGTTCCAAGGAAATAAGCTCCGCTGTAGCATGATCCGCCAAGGATTGAACAAGATCCCGATTAAACTCACTCGCCACGATAGCATATGCCCTCGAGGACTTCGGATCTACGCTTGGACGTGTCGGAAATTGTTTATCCATTTCCCCTGATTTTCGCGATTTCTCAGCTTCCTGCAAGGAAACATCGTGAGCCCCCAATGACATCAGATTAACCATCACTCGTGTACGATCTGAGACAGAGAGGCGTTAGCATGAAAGACCGAATTATCTTCTGCCAATGCTCGCCCATTCTGCGCGTTATCGGTGCGCCATGTTCGTAAAACATCGACGACGTTCTCTGGAAAGACGCTGGCTGCACCAGCGAGCTCGACTACACGGAGCAGACGTCTTGGCTCCTCTTCCTAAAATACCTCGATGCTCTCGAGAACGATAAGTCCACCGAGGCGGCGCTGGAGGGCAAGGGCTATGACCACATCCTCGACAAGCCCTACCGCTGGGAAACGTGGGCTGCGCCGAAGGGCAAAGACGGCAAGATGGACCATAACACCGCGCCCGGCGGCGACGATCTTCTCGACTTCGTCAACCAGAAGCTCTTTCCCTATCTGCACGTTTTAAAGGACAAGGCGAGCGATAACCCGAACACCATCGAATACAAAATCGGCGAAATCTTCGGTGAGATAAAGAACCGCATCCAGAGCGTTTACAACCTCCGCGAGATCATCGACCACATCGACGAACTCCGCTTTGCCTCCCAGACCCAAAAGCACGAACTCTCGCACCTCTACGAGGCCAAGATCAAAAACATGGGCAACGCCGGGCGCAACGGCGGTGAGTATTACACCCCACGCCCGCTCATTCGCGCGATCGTCACTGTCACTGCGCCAAAGTTGGGCGAGACGATCTGCGACCCTGCCGTCGGTTCGGGCGGCTTCCTCTGCGAATCCTTTGATCACCTCCGCGCCCAGAATCCCCAGCGCACCACCGCCCAGGATCGCACCCTGCAAGAGCGCACTTTCTACGGGAAGGAAAAGAAGTCCCTCGCCTACGTGATCGCGATCGTGAACATGATCCTGCACGGCATCGAGGCGCCGAACATCATTCACACGAACACGCTCGCCGAGAACCTCGCCGACGTTCAGGAAAGAGATCGCTTCGACAACATCGTCGCCAATCCGCCCTTCGGCGGCAAAGAGCGCAAGGAAGTGCAGCAAAACTTCCCCATCCGCACCGGCGAGACAGCGTTCCTCTTCCTCCAGCATTTCACTAAAATCCTCAAGGCCGCTGGCCGCGCGGGAGTCGTCATCAAGAACACCTTCCTCTCGAACACCGATAACGCCTCCGTCAGCCTTCGGCAAAAACTCCTCGAAAAATGCAACCTCCACACCGTTCTCGACTGCCCCGGCGCACGTTCATCGGCGCGGAGGACGCGGAGAAAACCAGCGTTTGATTATCCCTCCTTCGCGCTCCCCCGCGCCTTCTTTCTATGGTGGAGACCATTGCGGCCTTGCACGAGCGAATCCAGGGGGTGGCTGTCGAGGTTTCGTGGTTTCAACAGCCGCCACATTTTCTCCGTCGAATGAATACTATTGGGAAGATCGCCTCAGCTACTACGCCGCGCTGGACGCCGTGCGGAAGACTGGCGAGGACCTCAGTGGTTGGATTGAATACTGTCCGGAGGGCGTGCGGCAAACCCTTGAAAAGGTCTGGTTACGAGTGCAGGCATTGGAAGTCAAATCTCCTGGAAAACTGGTGCTCCGTCCCAATCAAGAGCGTTTGCTGCAACTCCTACGAGATCACGGTCGCATGACTCCGGCGCAAATCTGGGAGGCGATGTAAATATCCCGACAAGGAGCAATGGGCTTGCTTCGTCCGTTGCTGGATGCGGGTATGGTCGAGAAAATCGAAGGGAAGAAAACCGGCTACTACGCCCTATGCTAAAAATGAATAAATCCGAAGACAGAGGCTCACGCGGATGGGATAACCGGTGCGGTGATTGATGCCTCCATCAAAATCCACCGCGAGCTGGGGTCGGGGTTGTTGGAGTCGGTTTATGAAGCGGTTCTGGCTCGAGATCTTTCGCGACGAGGCTTTTCTGTGGAACGACAGAAGACTGTGGCCTTCGATTACGATGGCATGCATTTCGAGGAAGGGTTGCGGAAAGACTTGCTTGTGAATGGATCATGCGTGGTCCTCGATCTCAAATCCGTGGAGAAATTATCCCCCGTGTACAGCAATCAGCTCCTGACCTATCTTCGACTCATGAAACTACCCGTCGGTCTACTCATCAACTTCGAAGCATCAACTCTCAAAGAGGGGCTCCAACGCGTGGTCAACAACCTCTACCCCCTCCGCGCCTTCGCGGTCAACCCTTTCGTAAGCGTTGCACCGAGCACCACCTGGCGTAGGTAGTGGAGATGTCGTAGTCTGGAGGCTATGACACTTACACCAAATCGTCCAGTCGTCGATGGGCAACAATTAGGCGCTCATAGAGATGACTCTACAAGTGAAAGTGGTTCGCTAAAATTTAAAACCAAATAGCCATTGGTATGATCCGCAGGTTTATTCTTAAGAGATAATATAGTGCGTTCAACGAAGCAGACCTGCAGCATAGGCGTTGAAAACGAGTTGTATTTCATCTCGTACACGGCGGAATGTATTTCGGATTTCTTCTTCCGTTCCCGTGGCGTGGGCGGGGTCGTCGAAACCCCAGTGGTAGCGGTGCACTTGCCCTGGAAACATTGGGCAGGCTTGGTCGGCTTTGCCGCAGACGGTGATCACTGTATCAATTTTGCTCCCCAAAAAATCATTCATGTGTTTCGAGGTGTGGGCGGAAATATCGATCCCGATTTCGGCTAGAGCGGCGATGGCTTGAGGGTGGACATAGCCCGCTGGATTGGATCCCGCACTATGCACATCAATGATATCTCCAGCGGCGGCGCGGAGGATGCCTTCGGCCATGTGACTGCGGCAGGAGTTGCCCGTGCAAAGGATCAGAATGGATGGTTTGTTCATGGATTTTTGGAAAGGGTTTTCTGATACCACTCTCGGGAACGCACGCAGGCCCTGCAGACAGAGAGCATGACGGGTACTTCCACAAGAACGCCGACGACGGTTGCCAGAGCGGCCGGAGAAGCTGGGCCGAAGAGCGTGATGGCGACAGCAACGGCCAACTCAAAGAAATTACTAGCTCCGATCAGCGCGCCCGGAGTCGCGACATCGTGCCGGATTTGGAAGCGCTTCATGAGGGCGTAGGTGAGTCCGGAATTGAAATAAACTTGAATCAAAATCGGCACCGCCAGCAGCAGCACGGCAGTCCAATTTTGGATGATATTCTCGGCCTGAAACGCAAAGATCAGCGTGAGCGTGGCAAGGAGGGCTAGAATCGTCACGGGCCGAAATCGGGGGAGAAACTGCTTCTCAAACCACGCGCTTCCGAAGCCTCGAATCAATGCCACTCGGCTTACCCAGCCTGCCGTGAGTGGAATGACGATAAAGGCAAACACCGAGGTGAGCAAAACACCACTCGGAATGTGCACGCCAGTGACCCCAGCTAGTAGCATCACGATCGGCGCAAACGCAAAAATCATGATTAGGTCGTTGATGGCGACCTGTGCGAGCGTGTAGGGGCCGTCCCCATCGGTGAGATAGCTCCAGACGAAGACCATCGCCGTGCAGGGAGCTGCGGCGAGAATGATCAATCCGACGACGTAGTTTTGAGCCGATTCCGCGTCGATCCAGCCGAGAGTTTTGCCGAAGAGGGTGGTGATGAAGAGCCATCCGAGTGAGGCCATGCTCAGGGGTTTCACAATCCAATTCACAAATAGCGTAATGAACAATCCGCCGGGCTTGGCGAAAACACCTTGGATTCCGCCAAAGTCGATCTTCAGCATCATGGGATAAATCATCAGCCAAATGAGGATGGCGATCGGAATATTCACATGGGAATCGGATCCGAATTCCCAAGCCCCGATGCGGCGTGTCATATCGGGGAACAGGCGTCCCAGAGCAAGCCCGAGGGCCATGCAAGCGAAAACCCAAACAGTCAGGTAGCGTTCGAAAAAATCGAGTTGCTTCTCTTTTGCGGCAGTGTTGTCAGATTTCATTGTCGGTCTAGCAGCAACCGGATGTACCGCATCCGCAACTCCCGCTCGACGAGGGGGCGGGCGAGCCGGACTTGGTGAGTAAATTTCCCGCGAGGATCACGCGGCGAACGGGTTTTCCGGTTTCCGGGTGATGAGTGAGTGCGGCATCGTGGATGGATTGCTTGATCTCAAAGCACTCTGATGTTTCGGTTTCAGTGATGGTTTCGTAAACGTAGGTGGGCATGGATGGGACGCTGGGTTGGTTATGTCGGGGAGAAGATTTTCAAAAGCGCCTCGGCGCCGATGGGCTCGAAAACTTGCCAGTCGATGAGGCAGGCTGGGCCTTGAGCGAGGTGGAGGACTTCCTTGAGATAGGGGAGTTCACGGTGGGCGCGCTCGGCAAGCAACGGATCGTGCAATGGAAGTCGGTGGAAACTTTGATTCACGATCCAAGCGGCCGGCTCGATGCCAGCGCGGCGAAGATCCTCCTGCAAGGCGGCGGCCTCATGCACTGGTGTTGCCTCCGGCAGTGTCACAATGAGAACGTGAGTGAAGTTGGGGTCTCTCAGTCGCGAAAGCAATTGGCTCACCTCCTCGGGGGCGCTGTGGGTTTTGCGGTTGATTTCCGTGTGGTAGGCGAGTGAGGCATCCAAGAGAAGGAGTGTGTGACCCGTCGGCGCGGTATCCAGAACTACGAACCCCTCTTGGGCCTCCGCCACGGTGCGGGCGAACGCTCGGAAGACCGCGATTTCCTCCGTGCAGGGAGATTTTAAATCCTCTTCGAGCAGGGCGTGCGATTCGGCATCCAGTTTTCCGCTTTGCTCTGCCAGCACCTGCTCGACATACGCCGCTGTTTCGACGGCAGGATCGATGCGGCTCACCGTAAGCGCGCAGCGATTTCCCTCCAAGGCGTCACTGAGATGGGAGGCGGGATCTGTTGTGGAAAGGGTGACCCGATGGCCTTTTTCTGAAAGCCAGAGTGCCACGGCGGCGGCGATCGTTGTTTTGCCAACGCCCCCCTTGCCCATGGTGAGAATGAGCCCGCGTCCGGCTGAGGCTATTTTTTCGAGTAGCGGGATGGGGGCGCTGAATTCTCCGATCGGGCCTATCGAGGTGGGCTGGACTCGGGGCGGTGGGGTGCTTTGTGTTGATCCGAGTAGACCGCGCAGGGTTTCGATGCCGAGCAGGTTGTGGGGGCGAAGAGCGACGCGATGGACGGGGAGAATCGATAAAAATCGCACGGCTCCCAGCAACGCTTTTTCCTGTCGTGCAAAAAAAGCATCCGCCACCGCATCTCCCGGCGAGGCGGGTTGGACGAGCCCATTTAATATCAAAACCTGCCTGCGAATCCCCAAAGCGTCCAACTCTCCATGCGCGCGGGCTGCTTCTCGGAGTGAGGCTGATTGGGCGCGACTCACGATCACCACTAATGTGCTGGCGGCATCCGCGAGGCTAGCGAGTGCAGCTTCATAAATGTGGCGCTGTTTTTCCAAGCCGGCCAACGGCCCGAGGCAAGTAGCCCCGGAGGTGTTTGCCGCAAAAAAGCCCGTCCAAGCCTTGGGCAGTGCCAGCAGGCGAAGTGTGTGGCCTGTGGGCGCGGTATCAAAAACAACATGGTCGTATCCGGCGGTGGATGCTCGCTCGCCCAGCAAGCGAGAGAACTCGTCGAATGCCGCGATTTCCATCGTGCAGGCCCCGGAAAGTTGTTCCTCCATGCTGCGGAGGGCGGTCTCGGGCAAGAGACCGCGCATGGGACTGATGATTTTTTCTCTATAGGCCTGCGCCGCTTCGACCGGATTGATATTCAGCGCATCGAGGCGCTCGCAATTGGGGATCGCTGTCGGTGCGCCACCGAGTTTTACCGCGAGGAGTTCGTCCAGATTCGAGGCCGGATCGGTGCCCACTAGGAGAACGCGCTGGCCAGTATCTGCCAAAGCGACAGCCGAAGCGCATGCGAGCGACGTTTTTCCTACCCCGCCCTTGCCGGTAAAAAACAAAAAGCGTGGAGCGCCCTCGAGCCAAGCCGCTCTTTCTTCAGGCGGCTTCATGATTGGAGGGGTTCCTTGGAAGACTCGGTCTTCACATGCGCGCAAATCCATTCCGCCCGCAAGTCGTGATCGGGGTAGCGTCCTTTGAGTGCCAGCACTCCATCAATGTAAAATAAAGGCAATGCTTCAAGGCCCTCGTCATTCAGGAGCGCCCGAACCGCGAGGTTTTGAGCAAAGGCCATAGGCTGCTGGGCGAGATTAAACCTTTCGACAAGCACCCCGCGTTCCTTGAGTTGGCTTAAAAACCCAGCGACTTGAGGCAGGATCGGATCGACCTCCGGTCCACACACTCCCGTATTGCAGCACATCGCTGGATCAAAAACTTGGATCGTCTTCATGTTATTTTGTCAAACCGCCAAATATATTCAGCTAGCAGCAACCTTCATTTACCGTGTTTTTTGGTCTCACCTGGTCAATTAAATCCACGCATCGGAAAAATTCCAGTAGGCAAGGGCACCTCAATCGATAAAATTGATTTAGCCCTCTTTTTTCTACCTCAAGCCATCCTGATTTCTTCATTATGGAAAGGTGCTTGGATACAGTAGAAATGTCGGCACCCACTAAGGTTGTGAGGTCTTGCACGCAGCGCTCCCCATCGCACAAGGCCTCAGCAATTCGAACCCGTGAAGGATGTGACAGGGCTTTGATTATACCAGAACGAACATCCGATCGTGTCAGTTTATGTGGATTCATAATTACAATAATAATTGGCAATAATGCCAAGTAAAAGCAATTCATTAAAAAATTACTTCCGGAAATATTGGAAACAGAATGGGGAAAATTGAGCTTTATATTTGAAATGGGTATACAAACCAAAAAAAAATAGATAACGGATGTAGAACTTTTTTTGAAAAATGAAAAAACTCAATCGTATTGGCGGCTTGTTGGCTCTTGCTTTTCTTGCTGGAGCTTTGGTTTATTGCCTCCCAGAATTGGTGGGTTTTGGACGCCGTATTTCGGGTAAAAGCTTAAATGCAAATACAGATAAAAAGGGGCTTGAGCCGTCAAGCTCTTCAGCTCCTACATTGACTTCTAGGACACTTTCGGGAGACGTTAATGCCCCGTCGGTCTCGAGATCAGCATCGGCAGATTCTATGCCGCGGGCACTTGTGTTTGGGGAGAACGGGCCGGTGACCCTTGATGATGTTCCCAAGGGCAGATTTCATTACCAGTTGGCTCGACTCTCGCCCGAAGCCCGGAATTTTGCATTGAAGAAGTTAGGTGAATTGAAGGTTCCTATTAACGATGTTGTATCGCTCAATGTTGATGCCCAAGGCATGCTATTCTACGCTTGTCCGCCCGTTCCGGATGCTTCCAAATACGTCGCCCCTGCAGCTATTCCTGGGATGGCTGCATCGGTGCCCATTTCCAACCCTCCTCTTCGACATAGCAAGCTCGGAGCATCGAAGGTCATTTATCTCGACTTCAATGGACACATTGTTACTGGAACCGCTTGGGGGTCAGGTGCCACTTACAGGTGCGTGCCATTTGACCGAGATGGTGATGCCACTACCTTTAGTGACTCGGAACAGGCTTCGATCATAAATATCTGGGAGCGGATTTCAGAGGATTTTAAATCCTTTGATGTTGATGTGACCACGGAAGAGCCGACTACGTTTACATCTACGACCGCGCGTGCTCTCATTACTCGAAATACGGATTCGACTGGGGCCAATAACCCTTCTTCGACAGCTGGTGGCGTGGCTTATTTAGATGTTTTCGGTATCGCCAACTATGCGACCACTTACAGTCCAGCTTTTTCTTATTACAATCAGTTGGGTAACGATGCAAACATAGCCGAGGCCACATCGCACGAAGTTGGGCACAACCTAGGGCTATCCCATGACGGCACGACATCCCAAGCCTATTATGGCGGACATGGTTCAGGTGATACCTCATGGGGACCACTGATGGGAACTGGCTATGGGAGGAATTTTTCGCAATGGTCAAAAGGGGGTTATTACCAAGCGAACAACGTGCAGGATGATCTAGCAATCATTGCGGCAAAAATCCCTTACTCGACAGACGACTGCTCGGATATCATATCAGGCGCGCCTACGCTTACCCTCAGTGGAGATTCTTTTTCAAGCACCGGCGTCATCGGAACAAATACGGATGTGGATCTTTACAAATTCACGACCAACCAGACATCGGTCACTGTTAATTTGAGTTCTTACAAGAGCG
>CAMBAQ010000024.1 GCA_945863785.1 Chthoniobacter flavus | reverse complement strand
ATGAATTACACCAAATTCGTCATCTATAATATCACTGGGGCCATCATTTGGGTGGGGCTTTTTGTGGGTGGGGGCTATTTCTTTGGCGGCCTTCCTTTTGTTCAGAAAAATATGAAGTTAGTGATTCTTGGGATCATTGTCGTATCCGTGCTGCCGATTGTCTGGGAAGTCGCGAAAGCCTGGTTGGAAAAACGCCGTGAGGCATCGCGATAGCCTGCGGTGTGAGGGGGCGGAGTTGCTATACTTGCAACGGGATTCGCATTTGAGGCATGATAATTTCTATGGATTACCTTGAACGTGCGCGACGGGTTTTTGAAATCGAGTTGGCCGAGGCTTCGGCAACGGCGGCGCGGTTGGATTCCCAATTCATTCTTGCTGTCGATCTGATCCGCGATGCCCTTGAACGTCGAAACAAAGTCGTCGTTCTTGGCGTCGGAAAATCCGGCACGATCGGTGAAAAGATTGCAGCGACTCTCACCAGCACGGGATCCACTGCTGTCGTTTTGAATTCCCTCAACGCCCTCCATGGGGATCTTGGGATCGTTGCTGATGGCGACGTTGTTCTGGCTTTGAGTTACAGCGGGGAGACGCAGGAACTGCTTTCGGTATTGCCAGCGGTCGTGCGCTTCGGTCTGCCGATCATCGCACTGACGGGTGATAAAAATTCCACGCTCGCCAAATCGGCAAGCGCCGTGCTCGATGTGGCCGTATCGCAAGAGGCCTGTCCCTTGAACTTGGCGCCGACTTCCAGCACGACCTCGATGCTCATCCTTGGCGATGCGCTGGCAATGGTGCTGCTGGAAAGCCGCGGATTTCGTAAAGAGGACTTTGCGAAATACCATCCCGGTGGCAGTCTTGGTCGATCCTTGCTCCTGCGGGTGAATCAAATCATGCGCAAAATCGATGAACTGGCCTTGATTTCACCTGCGGCTCCGGTCGTGGAGGCGATTCAGGCCATGACGAAATATCGTACTGGTGCGGCGGTGGTCGTGAATGCTGATGAGACGCTGGCTGGTATATTCACGCATGGGGACTTTGCCCGACATTTCCCTGGGAATCCCGGGATCGGTTCCCTGCCTGTGGGTGACTTCATGACACGAAATCCTATCACCATCACTGGCGATCGCCTCGCGGCAGAGGTCCTGCAGGTGCTCGAGCATCATCGCATCGATGATCTCGTTGTGCTCGATGAAAAGCGCAGGCCGGTGGGTATAGTGGATTCGCAAGATCTCAGCCGCTTGAAAGTTCTTTGATTCTCGCCTTTCACAAACCCTGTGGAGTGCTCTCGCAATTCACCCCCGATGGAAGTCCGAATCGATCGCTAGCAGAATTTGGGTTTCCTTCTTCGGTTTATCCAATCGGTCGCTTGGATGCTGACTCGGAGGGATTGCTTTTACTATCCGACGAACCCCATTGGAATGCCCGACTGCTCGCTCCGGGGCGTCATGTCACTAAAACCTACTGGGCCCTGGTCGAGCGATCGCCATCCGCCGAGGCGCTGGCCCAACTTGAATCTGGGATTCTTCTCGAGGGTAAGCTGACCCTTCCTGCACAAGCTCGAATTCTCGATCCTCAGCCCGTCGTGCCGCCTCGCGATCCCCCTGTGCGGATTCGAAAAAGTGTTTCCGATTTCTGGATTGAGTTGAAAATTCACGAGGGACGCAATCGCCAAGTGCGAAAAATGACGGCCGCCGTCGGTCACCCCACGATAAGACTTTTGCGTGTCGCGATCGGGGATTTCTGCTTAGGCGATCTAGCTTGTGGAGAATCGAGAGAAATTTCGCCTGATGAGCGCTTGAAGCTTTGAGGCGTCTCTGTTTATCGCATTTTACGCGTTTGCAGAATTCGGTGGGCGGGTTATTTTTGTGGCTATGACAGTCGCTAATCAGATCACCATTGCGCGGATCTTGCTTATACCGATTTTTGTCCTTTTCAGTATATATTACGGCAAAAGTGTGGAGTCAGGAGCTCCGTTGGAATGGCAACGTCTTGTAGCCATCGGGGTATTTATTCTCGCCGCTTGCACAGATGGAATCGACGGCTATGTGGCTAGACGCTGGAACCAACGCAGTCGGCTCGGTTCTATTTTAGACCCTATTGCAGACAAAGGACTGCTACTGACTTCCATCATAACCTTGAGCCTCACACATTGGACGCATTCATTTCCAATATGGTTTCCCGTATTGGTGATCACGCGTGATGCCGTGATCTTGCTCGGTTGCGGGCTGCTTTATTTTTCCCATCAAAGCTTGGAAGTCCGCCCTTCCTTAACCGGAAAAGCGGCGACGGCGTTCCAAATGATTGCACTTGCGTGGATCATGCTACAGTTGCCGCATTATCTGGCATCGGTCTACGTTGCTGGTATCTTCACTTTTATCAGCGGGGCGGAATATTTGATCCGAGGGGTCAGTCAGCTCAGGCATCACGAAAAAACACATTAAGAAATCACATGCGAAACGTCGCCATAATCGGTCGTCCCAATGTCGGAAAATCGGCCCTCTTCAACCGCCTAGCTGGTCGCATGATCTCGATCGTGCATGACCAAGCCGGCGTCACACGCGACCGTATCGCCTCTGTCTGCAAACTCGGCTCCGCGCCGTTTGAGATCGTCGATACGGGCGGCATTGGATCCGAGCCCGACCCGGATTTTGCAGAGAGCACACGAGAAGGGGCTTTCATTGCGATGGAGTCCGCCGACGTTATTCTTTTCGTTACGGACTCCATTGATGGTGTTACGCCTCTGGATGCCGAAGTGGCCTCGATGGTGCGCGGCACGGCACGTCCGCTCATTCTTGTCGTTAATAAAGTGGATACCGAGGGGCACGAATCTCGTGCGTTTGAATTTTCCCGATTGGGTTTTAAACATACCTGCGCGGTGAGTGCGGCTCACGGTCGCGGTATCGGTGACCTCGTCGAGGAGATCGAATCCCTCCTTCCCGAAGCCGAAATCGCCGACGAGTCTGCTCCTGTCCGACTTCCTAAGTTAGCTCTCGTTGGACGACCGAATGTGGGCAAGTCCTCCTTGGTGAATTCCATTCTCAACGACAATCGCACCACGGTGAGCGAGATTGCCGGGACGACGCGCGATACGATCGATGTCGAGGCCGAGCGAGATGGCAACCGCTACATCCTTTGTGATACGGCCGGTATTCGCCATCGTTCGAGGCATAATTCCTCGGTCGAGGTTTTCAGTGTGATGCGCTCTGAAAAAACCATTCGTCGGGTGGACCTCAATATCCTCGTGATCGATGCGACGATGGGGGTGACCATGCAGGATAAGAAGATCGCTGGACTCATTCAACAGGCCAAAAAGCCCGCTATCATCGCCCTGAACAAGTGGGATCTCATTAAAAAACAAGGCGGCGATGAAGATGAGCTTCTCCGCGAGCATATCGAGCACATCCGCCAAGAATTGTTTTTTCTGGATTATGCCCCAGTCGTGGTTCTTTCCGCGCTCACGGGAGAAAATGTGCGCCGTCTTTTCACGATGGTAGAAAAAGTCCGCCAGCACTCGACCCGCCGCGCTGGAACGGGAGAGTTGAACCGCGTGCTCCGCGCCGCGATGGAGCGCCAGTCGCCATCGGTAAAATCCAATCGCCGCTTCAAACTTCTCTATGCGACGCAAGCCAACGAGAGGAACGAATCGCCGATTTCTTCCCCTCTGTTTATTCTTTTTGTGAATGATCCGAGTTTACTCATGGAGAGTTATGTCAATTATCTCTGTGCTCGCATTCGTGAGAAGTGGGAGTTCCCAGGCCTGCCGATCCTTCTCCGACTTCGCGGGCGTGAGGGTGCGACAGCTAATTTGATGGAGGGATAAAACCTCAACCCGCCTTTGAGCATGGATGTTATTCGGATCGGCATTACGCGAGGCGACCCCGCTGGGGTAGGTCCGGAGATTGTCGAGGCTGCCATGAGGGATTTCGTATTGCCCAAAGGTTGTGTCTTGGAGGTCGTCGGCGAAACGTCTGGTCACATTCAGGGACATCCTACCGAGGCCTCTGCGCGCTCGGCCCTTGCCGGACTTGAGTTCGCTGCGGCCAAGTTGCTTTCGGGTGAGTGGAACGCTGTTGTTACCGGTCCTGTCTGTAAGCATTCTTTACACGAGATCGGATACGATTTTCCCGGACAAACCGAATTTTTTGCAGCTAGGGCAGGGGTTGATAACTTTGCGATGTGCCTTACTGGGGGAGCGCTCACAGTCGCTTTGGTCACCGCTCACATCCCAGTCAGTCAAGTTGCGGGAAGTTTGGCGGGTGATGAAATTGTTCGGGTTGGTGAGTTGTTGCGTCATTTCCTTTCGTTGCGTGGCATTAAAAGCCCTCGTGTGGCTGTGGCCGGATTGAATCCCCATGCAGGTGAAAATGGGGATCTCGGCAGTGAGGAAATACAGATCATTGCGCCTGCTGTTGCGCGTTTGAGGGAACGGGGGGAATTCTTTGGACCGTTTGCGCCTGATACCATTTTCCATCGTGCTGTGGCTGGTGAGTTTGATGGCGTGCTTTGCATGTATCACGACCAAGGCCTGATTCCTCTTAAGTTGCTAGCGTTCCATGAGGGCGTGAATGTCACGCTTGGGCTGCCATTTATCCGTACTAGTCCAGACCATGGCACGGCTTTTGACATAGCTGGCAAGGGCCTCGCACGCGCAGACAGCATGAAATCTGCACTCCGTCTCGCTGTGGATCTTGCCGTTATGCAGGGCTAGAACGTGTGTGTGATTGTTCGTTTTTTGCCCCCGCCGATTGACGCGTCGTGGAGGGGTAGGTATGATCTGACTCCATCGAAATGACGCTTCTCGACCGCTACGTCCTTAAAAAATTCTTAGTCCCGTTTATTTATTGTTTCATCGGGTTTATTGGCATTTGGTTTGTCTTTGATCTCAGCGACAATTTGCAGGATTTCATTCAAGGAAATGCTTCTTTTCAGGCTTTGTCGGATTATTACGCATCCCAAATTCCTGAGATCGTTGTGATGAGCCTCCCTATCGGAACGCTTCTGGCCATCCTTTATTCCCTCGCGGCGATGTCCCGCTCGAATGAGATCATATCTATGCTTGGAGCAGGTCGGAGCATTGTCCGAATCCTCTTGCCGTTAATGATAGCAGGAGTTTTTCTCACCGGATTAACCGCCTACTTCAACTATGAGGGGGCTCCGCACGCGAGTGGTATCAAGAAAGTGATGGTCGGCGATATCAAGCGTGGCCATAAGAGTGATAAATCTATCCGCGCCCATCTCTTTCGGAACCGCGAAGATAGGCGAACTTGGTTTGTTGCTCGCATGCCCCTTAGTAGGTCCAAGTTGAACGGTGTTCAAATCGTCCAGCAGGATGCGGATGGGGCCATACGCCAGCAGTGGTATGCCCGCGAGGCCACATTCGATCCGAACCTTCTTCAATGGAAACTCGCTGGCGCCCGCTATGTAGAAATGAATCCCGAGGGTGAGATCGAAAAGACCGAGATGAATGATCTGATATGTGTCGATGGCTGGTCCGAAACTCCCTGGCGTATTGCGAGTTCCATGTTGAATGCGGATTTTCTTTCCGTCACCGAGTTGAACGACTATTTGAAATTCAACAGCGATTTTCCTGTCGTTCGCTTGGCGCCCTATCACACGCAGTGGCATTACCGCTGGGCTTTGCCTACGGTTTGTTTTTTAGTGATTTTCGTTGCGGCCCCTTGTGCGATTGTTTACTCGCGACGCGGAGTTCTGGGTGGGGTGGCTACTGCGATCGGGCTGTTCTTTTGCTTGATTTTCGTAAGTAGTCTCTTCATCGCTTTGGGCAAGGGCAATCGGGTATCTCCTGTTGTCGCTGCTTGGGGACCGATGTTCGCCTTTTTTCTTATCGGTCTATTCATGCTTTGGTTGCGTTCGACCAACCGCGATATGCCTAAACTCAAAATACCAGGAATCGGATAATGCAAGCAGACTGGGACATCAAATCGCGATCGCATCGTTGCTCGCAAACCGGAGCAGAATTCCAAGAAGGAGAATTTTTTTACACTTTGCTCGTTCGCGATGCGGAAGGGTTTCGTCGTGAGGATTTATCCGAGGCAGCGTGGAAGGAACGCAATGAAAACATCCAGCCTTTTTCATTTTGGAGGACAAAGTACGAACCGCCCGCCGAGCGTCCGCCTGAGGCTATTCCGCGGGATGATGCGGAGAGTTTGCTGAGGCGGCTCATCATCGAGAACGATCCCGCACATCATAATACCCGTTACATTCTTGCGCTCATGCTTGAAAGGAAACGTCTCCTGCGTCCGATGGAAAGCAGCGACAAGGATATGCTGGTCTATGAGCACTTGGCGACTGGAGATACTCTCGTTCTCACGAATCCTCATCTCAGCTTGGAGCAAATCCCGGATGTCCAGCGCGAGGTGAGTGCGCTTTTGACTCCTCCCGCCTAATGGATCTGCCAACCGGCCGAAGGCCCCACTTGTTCCTAGCTCCAATGGCCGGGGTGACGAACACCGTGTTCAGGCGGCTTTGCAAGGACCTTGGCGCCGATGTGCTCACGACCGAGTTTGTTTCCGCTGAAGGCATCCTGCATCGTAACGAACGAACCAGTCGCTATCTGGAATTCCAACCCGATGAGCGTCCCCTCGGGGTTCAGCTTTTTGGTGCCGATCCCGATCGTCTTGCCGAAGCGGCTAAGGCTGTGATCGACTGGGTTGCACCGGATTTTATCGATCTGAATTTCGGTTGTCCTGTGAACAAGGTTGTGTCCCGCAATGGCGGGTCTGCGCTTTTGAAGGATTGTCCGTTGCTAGCCAGCGTCGCGCGATCGGTTGTCTCGGCTGCGGCTGGATTGCCAGTCACTGCAAAAATACGCATCGGATGGGATTCCCGCTCGGTGAATGCAACGGAAACCGCGCGCATCCTCGAAGGGGAGGGGATTTCGAGGTTGGCCGTGCATGGTCGCACTAAGGAGCAGGGGTATTCTGGGGAAGCGGATTGGGACGTGATTACCGATGTTGTTCAAGCGGTCCAAATTCCTGTGATTGGAAATGGCGATATCGACAGTGCGGCCGTGGCTCTGGCCCGCTGGAGGCAAAGTGGCGTTGCTGGCATCATGATCGGCAGGGCTGCTATGAACCACCCTTGGATTTTTCGCGAGATCCGAGCCGCGTTTGCCGACCAAGGGAGCGATATCGTCACCCTTGCGGATAAATGGACGTTCATTGAGGGGCACTGCGCCAAAGAAATCGAGTGGTGGAAAGGCCAGGAAGCCCAGGCGATGAAATCTATGCGCGCGAGATTGATGGCTTATACTCGGGGATTGCCTGGGGGCGCACGTCTCCGTGAGCGACTTCAGCGCGTCGAAACACTGGACGGATTGCGCCAAATAGGTTCCGACCACATCGCGGAAAATACGGCTTGAATGCACAAAAACTTTGCGGATTTCCCCTGCGTTGAATAACCTGCTTACTAATGCCAAATTGTTCAGAACTAAAAATCGGCTCAACTGTTCTTGGTGGTCGTGATTTGCTTTTCATTCTCGGGCCATGTGTGATTGAAACTCCGGAATTCACGCGCCGTATGGCATCCAAAATCAAGGCCATCTGCGATGGGGAGGGCGTCAATTTTGTTTTCAAGGCATCCTACGACAAGGCCAATCGCACATCGGCAAAATCCTTTAGAGGCACTTCCGTTCGCGACGGATGTCAATTGTTGAGTGAGATCGGTGCCACCCATGGGGTGCCAGTCACGACGGATATTCACAATCCCGAAGAGGCTGCGATTGCTGCTGAGTTCATTGATATTCTTCAAATTCCAGCGTTCCTGTGCCGTCAGACTGATCTCATTGTCGCGGCAGCGAAGACCGGTCGGATTGTGAATGTAAAAAAAGGTCAATTCCTTGCGCCTTGGGATATGAAGAATGTTGCTGCCAAGCTCGAGGCCTCTGGGTGCAAAGATTATTTTTTCACCGAAAGGGGCACGACATTTGGTTACAATAATCTCGTTGCTGACATGCGAGCCATCCCTTGGATGAAGGAAATCGGGTGTCCCGTCGTGTTTGATGCAACGCACTCGGTTCAGCGTCCTGGCGGTGCCGGTGAGACGACTGGTGGGGATGGTAAATTGGCGCCTGTTTTGGCCCGAGCTGCCGTGGCGTCGGGATGCGATGGCGTATTCCTAGAAACTCACGAAAACCCCGCACTCGCTCTCTCTGACGGCCCAAATCAAGTTCCTCTTGAAGAACTCCCCCACCTCATCAAACAACTTAAGGCCATCCGCGATGCCATATTGTAAAATCGCCTCTTTCTTAATCCTCCTTTCAGCATGGAGTTCGATTCTTTCTGCAGCGCCTTCCCCGACTCCCGAAAAAAAGGATAAATTTGAAATGCCGGTTCCGGTGGGCATGCCGGTTCTAGGGCTAAAAATCCCGCACTATGACGAGAATGGAAAACTGGCACTCGTTTTAGAGTCCGAAAGTGCCAAGAAAATCGATGAGAGCCATATCGAAATGAGCAACCTCAAAGTCGAGGCTCTTGATCAGGAAGGGAACAAAATTTTCGTTGAACTCCCCCAGTCATTATTTAACCTCGATACGCGAATTCTCTCAGGGGACAAAGGCGCTCTCATTAAGCGTTCGGACTTTGTCATTACCGGTGACAAAATCGAATTCAACACTGAAACCCGATTTGGAACGATGCGCGGAAACATCAAAATGGTCATTTCGACCGACAACAAACCTCAATGAAGTCGATAAAAAAATCCCTCCCTGCCCTTTTCTCTCTTGTGGTCACGCTAGGTTTGGTAAATGCCCAGCAACCCGCCTCAACTCCCGCAGCGCAAGCTAAGGATAAAAATCCTCTTGGTTTCTTTAATCCCGCTGGAGGTGAACGTCCGAAGGGCGCGCAAACGGAGATCACAGCGACGGAGGATGCTACTTACGACAACGAAAAGAGTATCGCTGAGTTCAATGGTGGGGTGATCGTTCGCGACCCCCAGTTTACTCTCACTTGTGACAAGCTCGTGGTTCATCTCGGTAAAGATCACAAAGGGATGGAAACAGCCGACGCCGTGGGGAATGTCGTGATCATCCAAGAAAAACAGGATCCCAAAAGCAATGCTCCTAAATCTATCGGGCGCGCCGGTGAGGTCACCTACAAGCCTTCCACCGGTGAAGTCGTGATGCGCAAGTGGCCATCTATTCAGCAAGGGATCAATCAACAAGTCGCCACCGAGGAATCTACAGTCATGATCCTCAAAAACAGCGGTCAATCCCGCACAGTCGGTGGTAGCAAAACGCTCATTGCCGATACCTCCGAGCAGAAATGAGTTCCACGACCGATAACGAAAGCCCCTTGCTCCGTACCGAAGGGTTGGTGAAAATCTACAATGGTAGATCGGTCGTCAACGGCGTGGATATCAACGTCAAAAAAGGGGAGATCGTTGGACTGTTGGGTCCCAATGGCGCTGGAAAAACCACGACGTTTTACATGATCGTCGGGTTGGTCCGACCGAATGATGGTCATGTTTTTTTTCAAAACGCGGATGTGACGTCGATGCCGATGTATAAGCGCGCTCGTCACGGAATGGGTTACCTCCCACAGGAGGAATCGATTTTCCGTAAGCTCACGGTCGAAGAGAACATTCTTGCCATTCTGGAAACCACTGGCGCAACGAAGAAGGAACGTAAGGATCGTTGCGAAGAGCTTCTCACACGATTTGGCATCGACCATATCGCCAAAAATGAGGCTCTCACACTTTCCGGTGGAGAGAAGCGCCGTCTCACCATCGCCCGCTCGCTGGTCACGAATCCCTCGCTGCTCATGCTTGATGAGCCTTTCAGCGGCGTGGATCCCATCGCCGTTCACGATGTTCAGCAGATTATTCAAGATCTCCGCGCCCAAGGATTGGCTATTCTCATCACGGATCACAATGTTCGCGAAACGCTCAACATCGTAGACCGTGCCTACCTCATCTTCGAAGGACGCGTCGAGAGCCAAGGAGATAAGGATTTTCTCCTTAATGACCCCATCAGTCGGAAGCTCTACCTTGGCGAATCCTTCACTATGTAGGCCGCTGATCTTTTTTTAAAAAATCGTCATTGCGCTGGCGGCGATTTTGCCGACCTTTGATACCGACCCCAAGCCTTGAAGCCCATGTTAAACAAACTGCAAAAAAAAGTCAGCCACATCACCGTTGGTCACTTTTATGCAAATCATGCGGAGAAGCTTGGAATGAGGTTGGAGGGGAGTTCCCGCGGACTCAACCGCCTCATACGCGAGCCCACCATCAATCGCCCAGGCTTGGCGCTATCCGGTTTTTTTAGTTATTTTGCACAGAAGCGTATCCAGGTGCTGGGCTCCGCTGAGTTGAGTTACCTTAAGAGCCTGAGTGCTTCTTTGCTCAAGGAACGATGCCGTGCTTTATTTGCGCGCAAAATGCCTTGTCTTGTTGTGGCGCGTAACGCCCCAGTTCCTCAAGTGCTCCTTGATACCGCAGCCGAGTTTGAGACTCCCGTGCTGAGGACAAATATGATCACGATGAAGTTCATCAATGCAGCTACGATTTTGCTCGAGATGGATTTCGCCCCCTCGACCACGGAGCATGGCAGCATGGTGAGCATACTTGGGATCGGAACTCTGATTCGCGGTGCGAGCGGTATCGGCAAAAGCGAATGTGTGCTTGGCTTGATTGAGCGCGGATACAGTCTCGTGAGCGATGACATTACCCGATTCCGAACAGCCGAGGGGAGTGAACTGATAGGGACAGCCGACAGTATGTCCCGCTTCCACATGGAAGTTCGCGGTATTGGAATCATCAACATCGCATCGATTTTTGGTGTCGGTGCGGTTAATCCTCAAAAGCGCCTCGACTTTGTTGTTACACTGAAAGATTGGCAGGAGGTCGAAAATGTGGATAGAATAGGAATCGATCGCGAAACCTACGAAATTCTGGGTATCAAAATCCCGCACGTCACACTGCCGGTACGGACCGGACGTGACATTGCCCGACTAGTGGAAGTCGCGGCGCTGGATCAGAAACTCAAAGACATGGGTGAAAACAGCGCGCAGGAATTTAATCAGAGACTCTTACATATGATCAGTGAACGCCGGAGCAGATGATGGGAATTCTAACCAAAAAAAAACTTTCGGATGACGTCCAGCGTTGCAGCGGCGAAGTCACCATCGACAATCGTAATGGTCTCCATGCACGACCAGCAGCCATGTTTGTCAAAATCTCCAGTCGATACCGTGCCGAAGTGTGGGTTGAGAAGGACGGTGAAAGGGTCAACGGGAAGAGCATTATGGGCCTAATGATGCTTGCTGCGGGTAAGGGTTCGAAGCTCACCATCCATGCTGAAGGCGTGGATGCCGATAAGGCGGTTGCGGAAATCAAGAATCTTGTGGAGACCCGTTTTGGTGAGGAGTAGTTCTTCTCATTGATCAAGTTTCAAATTGTGTTACATCTCCATGCAAATGGAGTCAGTTCAGACACAAAAGATCGAGAAGAGATTTAGTGGCATACCTGTAGCACAGGGCATTGCCCACTTTCCGGCTTTTGTGCGCCATGAGGTGAATGAGGAGATTCTTCCTCAGCCCATTGAGGAGGCCGATGTGGAGCGCGAAATCATCCGTTTCGAGGCCGCGCTCATCGCCACACGTGTCGAGTTACTCGAGATCCAGCAACGCATCGTTGCCGCGATCGGTTCTGAGGATGCCAGTATTTTCGATGCCCATCTTCTCGTTGTTGAGGACCGGACTCTCATCGATGAAGTGCTTCGCATGTTGGAGCGTGAGCGGTTGAACGTCGATTATGTCTTCCAGCAAGTCGCTCAAAAGTACTGCGCGACACTTGAGGCGATCGATGACCCGTATTTGCGCGAGCGTGTCGTGGATATCCAGGATGTCACCCGCCGAGTGATCCGTAATCTTCTTGGTAAAGCCCCGCATAATCCAGCGGCGCACGACCATCAGCACATTATTGTCGCGCACAATCTCACGCCTTCGGATACAGCCCAGCTCAACCGCGATCTGGTTTGTGGATTTGTGACCGAGATCGGAAGTAAAACATCGCACACTGCGATCATGGCTCGCTCCCTAGAGATTCCGGCCATCGTGGGCATGCAGGGGATCTGCCAGAATATCCAACTCGGTGACGATATCCTCATTGATGGGTACACGGGGCTTCTCATTCTCAATCCCTCGAACGAAACCCTCATTGAGTATGGCCGCATCGAGCAGCAGAAAGAGGAAGTGGTCGAGCGCCTCCACCTCATTCGCGAAACAGCCTCCACCACTCGTGATGGAAAGCATATTATTCTCTCCGCGAATGTGGATCTCCCCGATGACCTCGCTGATATCAAGGCGAATGGCGCGGAAGGTATTGGTCTTTATCGGACGGAATTTCTCTATCTCAATCGCGAGACGTCACCAGACGAGGAAGAGCAGTATGGTCACTACTTGCGGGCCGCACAGGAGTCTTTGCCTCACAGTGTCATCATTCGCACTCTAGACATTGGTGGAGATAAATCATCCACAAGTCTCGTTTTTGAAGAGGAAGCCAATCCCTTCCTTGGTTGCCGCGCTATTCGCTTTTGTCTGGAAAATCTGGATGTTTTTAAAACCCAGCTTCGAGCCATCCTTCGCGCCTCTACCGTTGGCAATATTCGGCTCATGTATCCGATGATCTCTGGATTGCAGGAACTTCGCCGCGCTAATGCCGTTCTCGAGGATTGCAAAAACGAACTCGCTGCCGAGGGGATTCCATTCCAAGCCGATATCGAAGTCGGCATCATGATCGAAACGCCCAGTGCTGTTTTGGTAGCAGATCACTTGGCGCGTGAAGTCAAATTCTTCAGCATCGGGACAAACGATCTCATTCAATACACGATTGCCGTTGATCGCTTAAACGATCGCATTGCGCATCTTTACAATCCCACTCATCCCTCAATTCTTCGGATGATCAAGATGACGGTCGATGCAGCTCGTGCTCAAAATATCTGGGTCGGGGTTTGCGGTGAAATGGCGGCTGATATCTTACTCACGCCGATCCTCATCGGGCTCGGATTAGAGGAATTGAGTGCGACGGGAGCTTTGGTTCCAAGGGTGAAAAAGGCCGTTCAATCCCTTGATTCCTCGACCTGCAGAGAACTGGTGAATACGGCCCTGACGATGGATGATTCCAATGCGATATTGGACATGAGCGTTGCGATGGCGCGTCAGAATTACGCTGACTTACTCGATTAGTCTAATCGCCGCCGATATGCCGGCGACATGTGCTGCGACTCTGTCCTCAATGCCGTACTCGGATGCAGTTTCAAACGTGAAGGTTCTTTTCGCGTAGTGGAAGTGAAGTGCAATGGCTTCGGGCCAGTTTGGCATCATGTCCATGGTGACTCGTCTGCGGATGACGCCTGCTTTAGCTTTGTGACCATCGATGTTTCTTCGTGGATCGACTGGAATTGCTGACGACATGGCGTCGATGATTTGTTCGCCCCAGTGCGGTTTGCTACTCACGGGCTCGTAAAGATAGACGCCCTGTGCGTCGTAGTCCTCATGGAGGTTAATGGCGAGATCGAAGCGCAAACCTTGCAAAATAGCGAGTTGAGCTTGAACGATTGGCGGCGGGTTTTCTCGATATCCTCTGTTGAGATCAATGTCATCTTCATTGCATCTTTTGTTGTGGATGAGTCCCCATGGGTTAAGACAAGGGAAAATCAGAACTCTGAGTGACCGGACGAGATCTCGGTTGTTCGCAGCCCAGACAAGAAGGGCTTCGGTGGATGCGGGTTCATCGCCATGTATGCCCCCAGACAGGTAAATGCTGGGGACTGAGGGTTGGGGAGATTGGCTTTCGAGGTAATAAACAGGATAGCCGCCGCTTTCAGCAAACGGACGCATTCGAAGGCCAACCGATTTCGCGACCGCGCGCCATCGCTTTATCAAAAAGGGATAGTCGTGGCTTCGCGGATAGAGAAGCTGGGCTGGAGCTTCGGATTTTTTGTTAGCCGCCAGTTTTAACTTCGATGATGTCATGCGGGGCGCTCTCGCGGAGTCCGGCTGGAGTGATGCGGGTGTACCGGGCGTTGCCGCGAAGTTCCGAGAGATCGCCTGCGCCGAGGTAACCCATGCCGCTTTGGAGTCCACCGGCAAGCTGGGCTAGGACCGTATCTGCGGGAGCTGAGACCTCTTTAAGTGCTTCGACACCTTCCGCTGCGGATTTTTGTGAGATCTCGCGTGCATGGCCATAACGGGCGGCGCTGCCGGCTTTCATGGCTGCATGGCTGCCCATGCCTCGATATTGCTTATAGAACTTGCCATTGATTTCGAGGATTTGCCCGGGAGCTTCTGGGCATCCGGCTAGGAGGCTTCCGCAAACAACAGCATCTGCCAGGGTAAGAGCTTTCACGACGTCTCCGGATTTGGTGATGCCACCATCAGCGAGAATCGTGACTCCATTGGCACGGGCGGCTTGAGAGCAAACATAGAGCGCGGTGAGTTGGGGGATGCCTACACCAGCCACAACGCGCGTCGTGCAAATTGATCCAGGACCTTGGCCAACTTTCACCGTATTCGCTCCGCTTTTGGCTAAAAACTCCACGCCGGCGGCGCTGGTGACATTGCCGGCGATGATGGTGAGATCGGGGAGCGCACTTCGAATCGCCTTCACGGCCTCGCCAACTCCCAGAGTGTGCCCATGCGCGGTGGATACGGCGACGGCGTCGAGTCCGCGATCGACGAGAGCTTCGACATGCGCGAGGAGTTGGTCTTTATCGATGGCTCCATCCGCTTTCCGTGGGGCACTGACAGCAGCACCGCAAAGGAGTCGGAACTTGGCATCTCTGGCGGGCTTGGTTTGAAGGGACCGCTCCTGTGAAATACGCTCGATATCACTGAGCGTGAATAACCCTTTCAAACGATCTTCCTCATTCACGACGAGAAGTTTATGGATGCCGATGTGCTCGGTAAAAAATCGATCGGCTCTCTGGATCGGATCATCACCAAGTTCGCTTTCGCGGATGGTTAGTACGCCGTCCCTCTTGATCATGGCCTCGCCCACACCTCGATTAGCGAAGCGGGGTCTCACGCAATGCCCAGGTAATAGTCCCAATAGGATGTCGTCTTTATCGACAACAGGAAAGGTACTGAAACTGAATTTCTTTTCTTCAATGAGTCCCAAAACATCGCCGATGCATTGATCGGGATGAACTTTGATCGGTTCGCGAATGAGTCCGTGGATATGATTTTTGACTCGTGAGACCTCGGAAAGTTGCTGGCGAGCGGGCATGTTGTAGTGAATGAGGCCGAGTCCACCGTTGAGAGCTAGAGCGATGGCCATGCGGGATTCCGTGACGGTATCCATGTCTGCAGAGACAATGGGAAGGTGAAGAAATAAGCCTTGTCCGAGATGAGTTTCAAAGTTCGCATCCTTCGGAAGAATCTCACTGTAGAGAGTAGCGAGAGTGACGTCGTCGTAGGTGAGCGACAAACCTGAGTTCCCACGGAAAAAGCTGTCTGCGGGTTGATAGAAAAAACTATCCAATTCCTGCGATGACGATGGTGCGATTGTTGGAACCTTCATGCTCAAGATTCTGGAATAGGTCGGATGTAATCAAGCCGATTTTTTATGCGCACTGCGAGCAAACGCCAAAAAACTCCAAGGAGTGGCTCAGATCGCTAAAGCCATATTTTGTTGCAAGCTTCTGTTCTGTGTCGCCGATGGGGCAGGGGATGTCGATCAGAACGACATGAGCGCATATTTTGCAAATGAGATGGTCGTAGTGTTTATGGGGATCCCTGAGTTCGTAGTAGCTGCACGGACGCTGGAGATTCACTTTGTGAACTAAGTGCAATTTCTCCATCAGCAAAATCATTCGAAATACCGTGGCGTAGTCTGGCTTCGTTCCGGAAAACTTGGTCGCTCTCTCTTGGATTTCTTGAAGCGACATGGGTTCCTCGGCTGCAAAGAGACACTCGAGGATGCCTCGACGGTTTTTGGTGATTCGCAATCCTTCTCGGCGAAGAGACGCGGTGACACTGTCGGCTGAGAAATGCGAAATCATA
>CAMBAQ010000023.1 GCA_945863785.1 Chthoniobacter flavus | reverse complement strand
CTTCAGACCGTAAAAAAAGTGCTCGCGGAAAACTATGTCCGCCCCGACGAAGCCGAGAAGGTGAAGTCCACAATCCGCGAACGCGGACGCCTGAAGGTCATCGACAAGGTGACCGTCAAGCTGAACGAGAAACGGGATGTCTATGAGGCGTTGCTCTCCAACCTCGGCACCAAGGGAGTCGAGGTCGGAGCCAACTTCGTGAAGCAGTATGAGAAGCTGCTCGCCGGAGGCATCTGGTGCATCGTGACACTCTCCTACTTTTACGAGGAAGGGCAGAAAGGCTCGCCCTTCATCATCGAAGAGTTGAAGCCGATCCAAATGCCGAATGTCGAGCTGGCGGACTTCTTCAAAGGGCGCAATGGATTTACCGAAGAGCAGTGGATCGATGTCCTCCTCCGCTCCACTGGCATGGAGCCCACACAGTTTGAGAGCCGTGTGAAGTGGCACCTGCTGGCCCGCATGGTTCCGCTGGTGGAAAACAATTTCAATGTCTGTGAACTCGGCCCCAGAGGCACTGGCAAGAGCCATATCTACAAAGAAATCAGCCCGAACAGCATTCTTGTCTCAGGCGGAAAAACCTCTGTCGCGAATCTCTTTTACAACATGGGAGCGCGCCGAGTGGGCCTGGTGGGGCTGTGGGATGTCGTGGCTTTCGATGAAGTGGCTGGGATCAACTTCGATGACAAAGACGGTGTGCAGATCATGAAAGACTACATGGCATCTGGCTCATTCGCCCGTGGCCGTGACTCGATCAATGCCTCGGCTTCCATGGTCTTCGTCGGAAATATCAACCAGCCTGTCGATACCCTCGTAAAGACAAGTCACCTGCTGGCACCATTCCCAGAAGCCATGATCGATACCGCCTTCTTCGATCGTTTCCATTGCTACATCCCAGGCTGGGAAATTCCTAAGATGCGGCCGGAGTTTTTCACCAACGCCTACGGCTTCATCGTGGACTACCTCGCCGAGGTCATGCGGGAGCTACGCAAGAGGAACTTCGCCGATGCCATCACCAAATACTTCCGACTCGGCCGCGACTTGAACCAACGCGACACGATAGCCGTCAAACACACCGTCTCCGGCCTGCTCAAACTTCTCTACCCTGACGAAAACTACACCAAGGATGCCGTCGAGAAATGTCTCGCCTACGCTCTGGAATCCCGCCGCCGAGTGAAAGAACAACTCAAAAAAATCGGCGGCATGGAATTTTACGATGTCCACTTCAGCTACACCGATCTGGAGACTGGAATGGAAAAATTCATAGGCGTCCCAGAACAAGGAGGCGGATCGCTCATCCCCGACAGCGCAATGAATCCCGGTGTCCTCCACACGGTCTCACGCGGCGGAAACCTGCTGGGACTCTACCGCCTCGAAACACAGGTTACATCGGGCAGCGGAGGCTTGAAAATATCCGGACTCGGATCAAGTGCGGCAGCAAAGGAAGGAATCAAAGTAGGCTTCGACTACTTCAAAGCCAATGCCAGCCGGGTCAGCGCCTCGCTAAAACCCGGCGAACACGATTTCCACCTCCATCTTGTCGAACTCCACAACAGCGGCCCGGCCAATGGTCTCACCCTGGCTGCCTTCATCGCCCTCTGCTCCGCCCTCCTCCAGCGCCCCGTGCAACCCCAACTCGTCATCCTCGGCAGCATGAGCCTCGGCGGCAGCAGCATCCCCGTCGAAAGCTTGGCCGAATCCCTTCAAGTCGCCTTCAACTCTGGAGCAAAAAGAATCCTCCTCCCCATGTCGAGCGTCACCGATATCCCCACAATCCCAGGAGAACTCTTCGCCAAATTCCAAACCAGCTTCTACGCCGACCCGGCAGATGCTGTATTTAAGGCATTGGGTGTGAGTTAATCCGCCTACTGAAATTTATTTAGGCAAGTAATATGAAAAACGAAATGCTTTGTTTTTGTCCATCAAATAACCACAACTCATACCGTATTTAGCTCGATATTTGGAACTGTAAAAATTATGCCATCACGCTACTCAGATGCTACTAATCGCAGACAGCGTGCCTATGAGCACGGCACTGAGCGGAGTGAATTTCTTGATGTTGGCCAGATCATTGCTCGCAATTACGCACAGAAAAAAGTGCGTGGTACAAACATGACTAAATGCGCGCGCTGTGGCGGGTATTTTACGAAAGAGGAAAGAGACCTACACTACGAATGTCCAATCGCACAGATATCTCCGCCGAAGTCAAATGTGTCCAAGGGGCGAGATTCTTTTACATTACCGGCAGCGAAATCAAAGACCATTTCCATCTTTCGCGTCTCAGTTGCCCTTGTATCAAACGGTCAGAGTAAACAATCAAAATTATTCATCTGGGCGTGTCTCCAAAACGATGCAAGCCTTCTATTCAGGGATGAAGAACTGCTCAAGAGTCTCGCGATCAAACTCAGGGCTTGCTATAATCCCGCTATCACCACGATTGCCTCTGCATCGGCACAGCGTAAAAAAACCGGTGAAACCTACCCACTAAACTCAAGCCGCCTTTCGGAACTTTTCCAAATCGGAAAAAGCTAAGCCAGAAGTCCCGTGCATTGTGGCTTTTTTGAATCGAGCTACACAGTAGTCAGCCTACTAATTCCGAGCGGCGCACCCCTCAAGAAACGCAGGCCAGAACAACTTGGAAAGTCTCTTTGAAGTGCGGCACGATACCCCTGGTCGAGAAAACGCTCCCATTTGATTGGTAAACCCGATGAGGTATTCGCCAAAATGCTTTACCCTCGCCCCGATAATCCGCTTCGGTAATTTCAATGCTTTTCAAATTCCCAGAAAACCAATGCGTTATGAGTCGGCACGTAATTCGGCGGTTCTCTTCATTCGTCGCTGTGTAGGAGCCTAGAAGCCCGCATCAACTCGCAGGGCTCCCCGCCAGATATAAAGGTATTCTTTCCTACTTGGGTGGCGACAACGCCATCTGAGAAGAACGTGTTTTTTCCTACCGTCGTAGCAGTGAGTCCGTCTGAGAAGAACGTATTCTTTCCGACCTGTGTAGCGACGATTTGCTCACTCGTCCGCTGAATAAAAGCATCGTAGCAATCGCCAGCAAAAGAGGTCGAGGCGGCGGCAAGCATAAGCGTAGCAATGATTTTCATAGAGCTAATAGAGCACGCTATTTTGTTTGGCGCACCTAGTAATCTTCCCACCCATCAAACTCATCAGGGGCCTTGAGGATGATCTGTTCTTGGATATCCTCTTCGACCCTGTCCTCGCGTCCTAGACCATTCGCCTCGCGGTGCAGTAGCACCTTTTCAGCGAGGGCTTGAAGCGATGAAGCCTTGAAGCGAAAGCCCGTGGAGAGTTCTTCGTACTGCCAGCCGTTCGGAGGCCACTGGTTGATGTTTTTCAAGCGTCTCATAGTGGCTTACTCGTAGCGAGCTTCGCGGCTGCTTTGGCGGTTTTGACTCTGTCCTTTGGAGCGAGCTCTATCGCAGCGTCACTCGGTTCGTATGGCTTGTAGCGACCGCTTCGGATCATCTGAATGTCATCCTGCCCGACTCGGTAAGCCTTGAGGATTTCTACCGCTTTTTTCTGGGAGATACCCCCTAGCGCAATGGCGGCATTTAAATCGTCTCTGAAGTCGCTTGTGAGTTTATACTTTGCATCGTTAGCGCGTTCGTAGGCGTCGGCGATTTGTTCCGTCGAGCGGGTGCCCTTCGAGTTAAATTCCTTCGTGAAGATAGCTGAAGCATCTCGGTCATCTCGGCTGAACTTTGAAGCCTTGAAGCCAAGAGCCTGCTCGATATTGACCTCGGTGATGCGCTGCCCAAGTGCAAGTCCTGCTAACTCATTCGCTAGGTTGTAAGCGCGTCCGCTGTCGCTCACATCACCCGCTGCTTTAATTATTCTACCCGCTGTATCGAATGAGCCAGGTGTGAATACCTTGGCGATATGTCCAGTTATGTTTGCTGCAATCGACGCCGCGCTATCTTGTGGGTTGTAGATCGAGCGACCCGATGAGTCTTTGTTAGCCTTGAGTTCCAGCAACGCGCCTGAGAACAACTGATCCCCTAGGAAAGGTTCTGCGATCTCGGATACCGCGCCCATGACTCCGTCAGCTAGGCGTTCATTAAACGACCTATCATCATCGCTGTTCAATGACCTAGCCAACGCGATCACGGGTTTTTTCAGGTAGGTAAACGGATCGGTGAAACTTCGGCCAGGCAGGTAGCATACGCAGCTAGTCGCGTTCCACGTTCCCGCTAACTCCCGCCATCACAAAAAACACACTACCGAAAAAGTGCAACGCAAGTGCAACTCACGAAAAATAAAGTTTTTTTATTTATCATCGCAACTCCTTCTTGCAGAAGAAGTGCGCCCCCCGGGGCTCGAACCCGGAACCAATTGATTAAGAGTCAACTGCTCTACCATTGAGCTAGGGACGCAAGATCTCGAATTGCATCTAAGCAACCAAAGAAAAAACAAGAACCAATATTAGTAGCTTCGTGCTTCGGTAGCTGGCAAGTAAAAATGCCGAGTTTTGAGAGTGTTCGCCGCCGCGATGCATCTTATTGAGCGGGAATTTTTCCAGTTAGGCCGATCCATGTGGCGATTTGGTTTCCAAAAAAAACGAGGGCGATTGTGACAGCGGCGAAGTAGAGGAGGGTTACGCCTCCCCAGATGAGGGAAATAATGATCATGAGGCCATCCCTCTCGAGCCAGCCAATACAGGCAAAAATGATCATGAGTGCGGGAAAAAAGTTGTTGAGCGGGAGGTACGCTCCAGGAATGGCTAGCAAAAATCCGCCAATGAGAATGAGCCAGCCTACGAATCGTTCGGCACGTTCTCCGGTCACGAGGATGGAGTAGCGTGCCTTGGTGAAACGGCGGGTGAATTTGAGGATGCCTCGACAAAATCCAATCACTTTGAGCCAGAGGTGCCCGTGGATGAGTAGGTTGCCAGCTTTTTTTGGTAGTGTGGCGTTGGTTTTTCCTCGTGCCATCTGCCCGCCGATGATCATAAAACTCATGCCACAGATCATCGTCAAAGGACCAAGTGGGATAGGTTGAACAAACGGAACAGCTAGTAGAAAGGCGACAAAGCAAAAGCCTCCCGAACCGAGATGAGTAAGAGCGTCGTTTAGGGTGATTCCATCGCCAGAAGCATGCCTGCTGAAGTGCTCCAAAGCATGGTCGATTATTGGGATGGATTGAGATTGCTCAGGCATCGTAGGTTTGGGTGTGCTGATTCGGTAAAATCCGACTACGCTTTCGTTGCAGCGGCAAAGGCCCGAGCGGCGCGTTGGATTTCGCTCGCAATATCGGCACGGGGTTCGGCGAACTTCGGACGAAACCATGGGAAGAGGCCGATCACGTCATGGATCACGAGTATTTGCCCGTCGCAATCGGGACCGCTTCCGATACCGATGGTGGGGCACTTTAATTCTTTGGTGAGGGTGGACGCTAGGGGAGGGTGAACGAGTTCCAACACGATGGCACTAACTCCAGCTTGCTCGAGGGCATGGGCATCACGGAGGAGTCGTTCGCTTTCGGCGGTAGATTTTCCCTTGATGTGGTAGCCGCCTTCCTCAATCACGCGCTGCGGGAGCATGCCTAGGTGACCAATCACTCGAATACCATCAGCCAAGATCGCTTCGACCATGGGGAGGCATTCGAGGCCGCCTTCGATTTTGACCGCATCGGCACCTGCATCCCGAAGGAGTCGCGCATTTTCGAGGGCGAGGCCGGGAGTGACGCAGCTGCCGGCTGGAAGATCGCTGGCGACGAAAGTGTTTTTTACGCCTCGGGCGACGGCTCGCGTGTGATGAAGCATGTCGGTCATGGTGACCTTGGTTGTATCGGGGTAGCCGAGTACGACCATTCCCAACGAATCTCCAACGAGGATCAAATCCAATCCGCAGTCGTCGAGGAGGCGCGCCGTGGGGTAATCATAGGCTGTGAGACAGGCGAGGCGGCGACCGTTGGCTTTGGCATCACTCAGACTGGTGGCTGGATTTTTCAAGGTTCAGGAAATCTAGAAGTGATGAAGCGGTTTTGGCAAATCCTGCGGAGAAAGGCCAGTGGCATGGATGAGATCGCAATGTTGGCGGATGGAGATGGATTTTCCGGGTAGGATGCGGTCGGGGCAGATGTCGATCAAGGGGAACAAAACGAACGGACGCTCAAAAATGCGAGGGTGCGGGAGCTCGAGATCGGCAAGGCGGAAAGCCAAGTTATCGCAGTAAAGGATATCAAGATCGATCGTGCGTGGAGTGTGGAAGCCGTGGTCATGGGGGCGACCAAAATCGTGCTCGATGCGTTGAAGCTCTGACAGAAGATCGAGCGGCGGTAGGCTCGAAGACATCTCCAGCGCCGCATTCAAAAAAAAGGGGGATCCCGGCGGGCAATCCGCTGGGGCGGTCTCATAGATGCGGGAGCAAAGAAAGGGGCCGGAATCCTCGTGGAAGCTCTGAATGCGCTTGCGGGCCGATCGCAGGAGTGCCAAGCGGTCATCCAGATTCGACCCGAGCGCGATGCCGATCCTCATCGTAGCCCGAGCACGTCCTCCATGTCGTAGAGACCGGGTTTTTTATCGAGCACCCAAGCCGAGGCTCGGAGGGCGCCCTTGGCAAATGTGTCGCGGCTGGAGGCCTTGTGGGTGAGTTCCACGCGTTCGCCTACATTGGCGTAAATGACAGTGTGATCACCAACCACGTCGCCGCCACGGATCGCGTGCATGCCGATTTCGGGGTTTGTTCGTTGTCCCACTAGCCCTTCGCGTCCGTGGAGGACATCCTTGGCGTAGTCGAGTCCGCGAACCTCGGTGAGAATCTCCGCAAGGCGGCGAGCCGTGCCGCTGGGGGAGTCTTTTTTGAGGCGATGATGCATTTCCACTACTTCAAGGTCGAAGTCGGGGCCGAGGATCTCTGCGGCTTTTCTGGTAAGCCAGAAGAGGGTGTTCACGCCAACGGAAAAGTTCGGAGCAAAGACAATCGGGATGATTTTGGATACGGACAAAATGTGCGCGCGATCCTGGTCCGAGTGACCTGTCGTTCCAATAACGAGTGGCTTCCCGGCTTTCGAGCAAGCCTCCGCGACCAAGACCGTGGCGCTGGCGTCTGTAAAATCAATCACGGCATCGCACTGTGGCAGCAGGCTGGAGAGGTCGTCACCGGCATCGAGTCCTCCCGCGAGGGAGTAGGAATTGTCGGCATGGATGCAAGAGATGAGGGCCTGACCCATGCGGCCTTTCGCTCCATTGATGATAACGCGGGTGCTCATAGACCGGATTTTTCTAGTGTTTTTGTGAGTTGATGGATGCTCGCGGGAGTCATTTCACAAAGGGGCAGGCGGACATCGGGTTTCATTCTTCCCAGTCGGGCGAGAGCAAACTTCACTGGCACCGGATTTGGCTCGATGAAGAGATCTTTGAAAAGAGGATAGTATTTGCGATGGATCGCGAGGGCTTTTGCGGACTCTCCGGCCAGTTGGTGACGCACCATTGTGGCGACCTCTGTTGGTATCACATTCGTGGCCACGCTGATGACACCGACGGCGCCCACAGACATGAAGGGAAGGGTGAGGGAATCGTCGCCGGAAAGGATTTCAAAATCCTCTGGCAGCGCCGCTCGGAGTTGGTTGACCCTTTCCACCGAGCCTCCCGCCTCTTTGATGGCGCGAATGTTGGGTAAGTCTTTTGCCAAGCGGACGGTCGTCTCGACGCCGATTTCGATCCCGCAACGCCCCGGAATGCTGTAAAGAACGAGGGGAATTTTGACGGCTTGAGCGATGGCGGCGAAGTGGCGGTAGAGGCCCTCTTGGCTTGGTTTGTTGTAGTAGGGAGCAACGAGGAGGGCTGCGGTCGCGCCGAGTTTTTCGGCGGCGTGAGTGAGGGATACGGCTTCCGTGGTGGAATTGGAACCTGTTCCCGCAATGACCTGACAACGTCCTGCCGCCGTCTGCACTGCGACCTCGATGACTTTGAGGTGTTCCTCATGATCGAGCGTGGGGGATTCCCCAGTCGTTCCGACCGGGATAATGCCAGTGATGCCCGCAGCGATCTGTGCCTCGATGAGAGACTGAAATGCGGGAGTGTCGAAATGTCCGTCCCGAAATGGGGTGACGAGTGCCGTGTGGGTTCCTGCGAATGACATGGATTGCATCGTTACAAAGAAATAGTCCCCTCGAAAACAAAATCTGCAGGGCCTGTGAGGCGGACTTTCTCAAATCCCCCAGTTTCGGTTTTTTCAAAACTCACGGTCAGCGTGTCGCCGCCACGCACTTTCACACGAACCGGTGAGGGGGCTTCCGTCTCAAGGGCATGGATGAGGGCTGTTGCGCATACCCCCGTACCGCAAGCCAGAGTCTCATCTTCAACCCCGCGCTCGTAAGTTCTAAGAATGAGAGTTCCGTCCTCCATCGTTTGGGCGAAATTGGCATTCGTACCTTTCGGGGAAAAGGCGTCGTGGTAGCGAAGCGTGGATCCATTGGTCTTAATGTCGATCTCCGCGACATTCTCGACAAAGGCGACGGCGTGAGGCACCCCTGTATTCAGGAAGTGGACGGTCATTTCGCCGTCAGCGAGGCGAAGCGCCTGTCCGGTCCTATGATCCTGAGGAACTCCCATATCAAGTGTCACAGAGTCACCAGAAAGAACCGCAGTGATTGGTCCGGCTTGAGTTTCAAAGCTGAGTGCATGGGGGGGTACGTCCATCAGGCGTGCGGCAAATCGAGCAAAGCATCGGGCTCCATTTCCGCACATTTCGGCCTCTCCGCCATCGCTATTGTAGTAGCGCATGCGATAATCAGCAGCACCCTCCGCGGGTTCCACGGCGAGTAGTCCGTCTGCACCGATCCCGCGATGTCTATCGCAGAGGCTGGCGATCGTCTCGCGGTCGAGTGAGAATTCTCCAGAGAGATTGTCAATAACGACGAAGTCATTTCCTGCTCCGTTCATTTTGGTAAATCGAATGTCCATGTGCTGCGAATCCTAACGTGCTGAGTTGTGCGTCTGCAATACCGCCTACATCCCTCGGTGTTTTTTGGGATAGGGCCAAAGCAAAAACCGATTGCTCTTTTCTTTTGAAAGAATGGCCTAACGCTAATGGGAAAAGGCCCCCAAACTCTGGGAGCGAGCTTGCTTTTCGAGTTGTTTCAGCTCCCTACGATATTCCCAGCAGCGTGCGCTGTCGGGAAAGTCGGTGGGTTTTCCGTAAACGCGGGCCAAGCCATGGCGAACGAGTTCGGTTGCGAGGTTTTTATTTTTTACCAAGACGATAGCGTAGAATCGCTGCTTTTTAGAATCCCCTCGCGCGTCCTCCCATTTTGTCCAAACCTTAAAATCATCAGAGAGGAATTGGCGCGTGAAAGCGTGGGCTTTTTTACCTGCGGCGATGATTTCCTTCGCAGCGATCCCGAAGACGTGAGCTTGCATGTCGTTGCGCTCAGGAATGCGTGTGTCAGTTTCTGGGCAATCCACAAAATAAAGGCGGAAGAGATGAATTTTGCCTGCACAAATGACATGAAAGCTATCCCCGTCACTGTAATCCGACTTCGATAGGATGCAGTGCTCTAGCTCTACCCAATGCGGTGAAGAGTTTTCGGCATGGAGCGGAAGGAATGCAATGAACGTGAGGATGCTGGTAAGAAGCACTCGTAAGGACATCGCTTGGTACCCCGGCTACTTCGATTGCATTTTAAAAACCCCATCCCAGTTCGCTTCGGGTGGATTCGCTTTCAAGGAGTGGGTGCGCTCGAGCATGACAAGAGAGGGAGTGGATGGCGAATCGAGGTTCTTTTCGGGACGGTTCGGCTCCAGGTTGGCGGACTCCTGAAAAGCCGCGAGGGCCTCGTCCCATCGTTGCGCGAGGTAATGCACGATCCCCTTTGCGTAGATGTCCAGGCAGCGGTTCGTTTCATCAGTCAAATCTGAGCGCAAACAGACAACCTCATACATCTCGGCGGGTTCCTTGCGGCCTTTGACGATGATGTTGTCGAGGAAGCGGAAGACGCAATCATCACCTTCCTTTGCTGCTGAGCGCATGGTTTCGCCAGTGATCATGGTGTAGGCGCCGTAGCTCTTCGATCCGCTCTCGCAGCGGGCGGCTAGGTTCACGGTATCGCCCATCATGGTGTAGCTGAAGCGGCGACTGGAGCCCATGTTGCCTACAGTCGCGAAGCCGCTATTCATACCGATGCGCATTTGCATTCGAGAAACGATGGGGGGCCACTTGTCTCCCTCACTAGCCCACTTTTGACGAAGTTCCGCGAGGCGTTTTTGGAGGAGTTGGGTGACGATGCAGGCCTTGAGAGCGTGTTTTTCCAAGGGAACAGGGGCGTTGAAGATGCCAACGATCGCGTCGCCGATGTATTTGTCCACATAGCATCCGTTTTCCATGAGAATATCGGTCATGCCGCTGAGATATTCATTCATGAGGCCTACGAGTTGCTGAGGGGTGAGGATTTCAGAGAAGGCGGAGAATCCCTGAACATCGGAAAAGAAGGCCGTGATCTCGGCATCGATGCCTCCGAGTTTCGGTTCCTCGCCGCTCTCGATCATTTGATCCACGAGATTTGGCGAGAGGTAGGTGCCGAACATGCCTTTGATGCGGCGTTTTTGTTGGCTGAGGCGCGAGAGATCGAGCAAGGCACCGGTAAACGCGCAAGTCAAAGCGGCTCCTACGGGAGCCACGAGTGGGACGATGACGTCGTAATGCGAAAAAATCCAATAGGCACCAAAGATGTAGGAAGTCACCACCACCGTGCCTGTGATTTTAGAAACTCTTGAATAGTGGGCTGGAAGAAGGCTGAAGGAGGAGGCCAGGAGGCCGAGTGCAAAAATAATTGAGACATTCAGCCAGACCGGAGGACGCTGGATCGTTCTTCCGGAAAGGATAGTTTTGAGGAGGTTGCCGTGAAGTGAGACGCGTGGCACCGGCTCAGATCCACTGAGCGGCATGGGGCTGATGTCCTTCAGCAAGGGGTCGACTGGGCCAATGAGAACAACAGAGTCACGGAAGCCTTCAAAAAACTTTTTCGCGGCTATTTTTTCTTCCTCGGTGCCCTCGTCGAGCATTTGGGCACAGGCGAGGACATAGTAAATACTGGAGTGAAAGGTTCCGGGACCATCCCACGCACTGAACCAATTGGGCTCCACAAGTTGGCCAAAGAGGAGCGGGATCCGAGTCGCAACTGAGCCATCAGTTTTTCGAATCATGATGGCGTCCCTTCCGATCTCCAATGCGCTTTCGTCGAGGCCCAGATAGAGAAGAGCCAGTTTGAGCGAAATGGGAAAATAGGTGTGTTCAAAGGGCGTATTCGTTTTTGCAAAAAACGGCACAAACCGCACATCATTGCCAACCGTGTCGATGAGGCCGACATGCCCAAAGGGTCCGAGTATCGAGTACGCTGGCAACTCAGGAGGCCCCACTTGTTGATCGGGGCGCTTTTTATCGAAAACAAAAGGTAAGCCGGTCTCTGTTCCAAGTGGACGGTTCGTAGTGCCGTAGGTCGAAGCGAGGACGATATTTTTGTTTTTGTAGATACATTTTCCGAGTTTCGCGCTGCCAACCTCCATTTCATCGCGGCCGACATCGGGCAAGCCCGCATTGGAAAAAACGAAATCCATGCCGGCGGCTTTGATCTCGCCGTGTTCGAAAAGGGCATCAAGGGCGAGGGCGTAGTATTCACGATTCCAGGGCATATTTCCGATTTTTGAGATCGCGTAGGTGTCAATATCGACGTAGCAGACTTTCACGGGCGCCTCAATGGGCCCACGGGCATCGAATCGGGAGTTGATCGTCTTTTCCTCCAGAAATGAAATCGCTCCATCTGGACCTAGGAAACTATTTTTTTTCTGGAATCGGTTAAAGGGAACTTGGGAGAAAATGGTCCAAAATGCGCAAATCGAAAAAATGATGAAGAGTGAGAGAAGGGGTAGGGCGCTTTTTTTCACGTGAGTGATTTCCTAATTCTGTCATTGTAATTCTTCGGGGGATTCGTGGCGATCATTTAAAAGCGGACTTCCGCATTTCTGACGACTGATCCTGCTTGGGTCCTGATTGCGAGGGATATTTTTTTCAAATCCCAGTCGATTTCTATCGTCCCGAAGTTTAAGTCGGCAAAAAAATCGCCGATTCGAAGGCTGTTTTTCTCATTGTTGAAATCGTGTCTGAAATGCGTCATCCCGCTGGACGTGACTTCGGTGAAAGAAGTGCCCGCATGCTCGAGGCGGGAAATTTCGGCCATGTGACGATCGCCGCTTAGGAAAATGACGCCGGTTTTCTTGGTTCGCGCTAATAAGTCAAGGAGCCGCTTGCGGGAGTCCGGGTAGTCGGCCCATTTTTCATGTCGGTGCTCAGTTGGAAGAATTTGGCTGCCAGAGCAGATCAGGTGAACTTGAGACGTGCTATTCTCAAGGGTATCAGTGAGCCAGAGCCACTGTGCCTCGCCGAGGATGTCGCCTCCGCTTTTTGGGGCCCCTCGAAAACTTCTGCCATCGAGCAAAACCACGCAAACCTCGCTGCCGGGAGGGCCAAATCTGCGTGTGGTGTAGATGCCGGATTGTTTCCGCCGTGGGCTCTCCGTGGGTTCATCCAAAAAGTCGAGGAGAAGTTTTTGGGACTCTTTTTTGAAAGAATACCCAAAACCGGCATTGTTCCGTCCGTAGTCGTGGTCATCCCAAATGCCAATCACCGGGCAGAGAGCGCGAAGCTTTGTGTAATTGGGATTAGTCTTTTGGGTGTTCCACTTTTCTTCCAGAACGGTCATGTCATTTGTATCTCCGTAAATGTTGTCCCCAAGCCAAATCCATGCTTGGGGTTGGAAGTTTAGAATGGGTGACCATAGAGGTTGGGGGAGGTCTTGGCGGTTACACGATCCGAAGGCTAATCGGGTGAGTGGTTCTTGCGCTTGGGTCGCTGGAATGGTGGAAATGGACACCAAACAAGCTAGGAAAAGCGACGTTTTACAGAAAAGTCGGATTGGCATCACATGGCACTAGCCTAGATGGCGCTCGGGTGCAATCGGACAGGTGATCCTGTTTTTTTCCAAAATTCGGCTTGCCGCTGGGGAATCTGAAAATACCTTGGTTGCCATGTCAAACACACTTAGCCCCGTGGCATACGATGCCAAGATCGAAGGGAATGTGATCTTCACGCAGGTGGATGCCGCCATCAACTGGATGCGCAGCAATTCACTTTGGCCAATGCCGATGGGGTTGGCCTGCTGTGCGATCGAGCTCATGGCCGCTTCCTCTTCCCGATTTGATATCTCGCGCTTTGGTGCCGAGGTGATGCGTTTTTCTCCACGCCAGGCCGACGTCATGATCGTGGCTGGAACGGTGACTTATAAAATGGCCCTCGCCGTGAAACGCATCTGGGATCAAATGCCCGAGCCGAAATGGTGCATCGCCATGGGGGCCTGTGCCTCCTCCGGTGGCATGTATAGGAGTTATGCGGTGCTGCAAGGCATCGATCATCTCATTCCTGTGGACGTCTACATCTCCGGTTGCCCGCCCCGTCCCGAAGCCCTTCTTGATGGCCTCATGAGACTTCAGAAAAAAATCATGGGTGAGCACGCTGTTCAGGACCAGAAAAGAGAATTGCTCGAATCGATATGATCGAAACCATTCAAAAAATCCGTGCTGCATTCCCGAATGCGGTTCTCAGCGAAACCTTTTTCCGCGACGAGTATTCTCTCACCATTCAGCTTTCTTCGCTTCGCGACATCTGCCTCCACGCCCGCGACGTTCTTGGCTTTAATTACCTGATCGACGTTTCCAGCGTTGATCATTTCGGGGAAGAGCCCCGCTTCGAGATGGTTTACGAGCTTTATTCGATGAGGGACCGCATCCATCTTCGGCTGAAAGCCACCGTGAGCGAAGATGATTGCCAAGCTCCCACGGTTTCCGACATCTGGCCGACGGCCGATTGGCATGAGCGCGAAGTTTACGACATGATGGGGATTCGCTTTGTGAATCATCCCGATCTTCGCCGCATCCTCATGTGGGAAGGGTTTCCCTACCACCCGCTGCGCAAGGATTTCCCTCTTGAGGGCAAGCATAGCGACACTCCAGGTGTCGCATTCAGTCATCCCGCGCCTCTAGCTGGGGGACCATTTGTTACTGTGCCAACGGATGGCACCTCTCAGGTACGCGAACCACGGGCTCGTCACGCTGAAGACTTAACGACGCCTGAAAAAATCATCGCCAAACCTTGATTGCTGAAGATAAGGCCCTATCGGAGTTAGTATCCCGCCTTTCCGAATGTTCTCGCGTCGCTCTCGATACAGAGGCTGACAGCTTGCATTGCTACTTTGAGAAGCTCTGCCTCATTCAAGTGAGTGCCGGGGATGAGCATGTGCTTGTAGATCCGTTGGCGGGTGTAGACCTGCAGCCACTCTACGATGTCGTGTGTTCTCGCAGGTTGGTATTTCATGGTGCGGATTACGATCTTCGTCTTCTCCGTCGTGCCGGTCGATTTGAACCGGTGGATCTTTTTGATACAATGATCGCTGCGAGGCTTTCAGGAAAGTCTGCGCTCGGATTAGCGGCATTGGTCGAGGAACGCTTCGGTGTTACTCTCTCCAAAGCGTCGCAGAAGGCAAATTGGGCCATTCGCCCACTACCACCGATCATGGTGGAATACGCCCTCAATGATACCCGCTACCTTTTTGAGATCGCCGATACGTTGGAGGCCGAGCTTCATCGACTACAACGTTGGGAGTGGTTCGTCGAAAGCCGTGATCGGATGATTGCTTCGACTAGGGAAGTGAAGGAGCGTGATGAGGCGACCGTCTGGCGAATCAGCGGTTCCTCCGCGCTCTCTCCCCGTGCCCAAGCCGTTCTGCGTACATTGTGGTTCTGGCGCGATACCGAGGCAAAGGGATGGGATCGGCCTTCTTTTCATGTCATCGGCAATGAGGATCTCCTTCGAGTCGCATCCCAAGTCGCAAATGGGGCCCCTTTTTCGACCCCGCGCATGAATGGTCGGCGCCGCAAAAGTTTTGATGTCATGATTGCGCTCGCTCTTCAAATTCCTGAAGAGGAATGGCCGCAGATAGAAAAAGTTCGTCGCAAACGTGTCTCCAAAGAACAGGTCGATCGCAGTGAGGCTCTCAAAAAGACTCGCGACCGAGTTGCTGCTGAATTGGCCTTGGATCCCTCGATCATAGCTCCTCGTGCCGCATTGGAGGCTACTGCTGCAGATGAAAATGCCCCGGCACTCATGAACTGGCAGCGTCGTCTTTTGGGATTAGCTCCTGTTTTAATCCCTTAAAAATCGAGTCGATCGTTATGAGGACGAGAAAAAAGGACATCATCGAGCTCGCCTTAGCCGAAGATATCGACAAGGGAGACCTGACGGCAAAGTGGTTCACTAAAGAGGGTGCCCAAGCCAGTGCCAAGATTGTTGCGCGGCAGAGTGGTGTGCTTGCCGGTTTACAGGTCGCGGCAGAGGTTTTCAAAAGAGTGGATGAATCCCTTCAGGTTGAAGAGACCAAGTCAGATGGCTTTGCCTTTTCCAAAGGGAACGTTGTTCTCACTGTTCAAGGTTCTGCTGCCTCGATTCTCACTGCCGAACGCACGGCGCTGAACTTCATTCAAAGACTCTCCGGCATCGCCACGATCACTAGCACCTATGTGGAAGCCGTTCGCGGAACCAAGGCCGTGATACTCGATACGCGTAAGACCACGCCGGGGCTGAGGCTTTTGGAAAAAGCCGCTGTGGCTGCCGGCGGCGGAAAAAACCATCGCATGGGTCTCTATGATATGTTCATGGTTAAAGACAATCATCTTGCTGCTGGTCTCCATCTCACCACGCTTCAGGAGATGATCGATCGCGCTCGTCTTGCGAATCCACGGATTCGTGTGGAGTTGGAGGCCGACACCCTAGACCAAGTACAAACGTTTTTTCATTTGCGCGGAGTGGACGTCATTCTCCTCGATAACATGCCGCTCTCCGCCATGCGGATGGCTGTAAAAATGTGCCCGCCTGAAATCCAGTTGGAAGCGAGTGGGAATGTGAACCTCGAAACGGTTCGAGCCATTGCCGAAACGGGTGTTCATTTTATTTCCGTCGGGGCCCTCACTCATTCGGCACCTTCTGTTGATTTTGGACTCGATTTTGTCCCTCAACAGATTGTTGAGCCGATGCCTGAGCCGATGCCTGAGCCGATGCCTGAGCCGATGCCTGAGCCGATGCCTGAGCCGATGCCTGAGCCGATGCCTGAGCCGATGCCTGAGCCGATGCCTGAGC